>JAPDPQ010000037.1 GCA_034506395.1 candidate division KSB1 bacterium
GGGATGCGCTGGCAACATATCTCAACGAGTTGAATAAAGACCTGGCGTTTCAAACTCAAAAATTAGAGAGAACTCGAAAATCCCGCCAGATGCTCAGCGCCGCTGATATCGATAGCATGGCGGAATCGCTGCTCTGGGAGCAAATGGAATACGCCGAATCCCTACGCCGACTGGTTGCAGAGACCGAGCATCGGATCAATCTGCGCTCCGTCATTGCGCCCTGCGATGGCTTTGTAACTGAAATTCTGGCTCGGCCTGGCGATGTGATCGATGCCTTTCTGCCCATTATCACGGTGGAAGAGGCCAGGCCAACTTACCTGGACGTTTACATTCCCGAGCAATCCAACCTGGCACTTCAGGTGGGCATGAAGGCAGAAATTTATTCTTCCCGCAGTCGCAATTACAATACGACTGGGATGGTGACATTCATCCATCCTGAATTCACCCGAGCCTCGGAGCGGTTGTCGTTTCGAGGGCAAATTTTCTGGGCCCGCAAAGTGCGGGTCGAATTGCCAAAGGATCATCAGTTGCTCCCTGGCGAGGTGGTGAATGTTCGCATCCTGAAAAAAAATGCGGCCAATCAATCGGCTTCGCTGATCGCCTCAGAAAAAAAATCTGCGGATGCCAATCCGCTTCAAAAGAAGGCACCATCAGTGATTCCAATGGAGGTACCACAAAATCTATGGAACAAAACCCGCTTTGAGCCTTCGGGCGTTGCCTGGTTACCTGATATTCAAAAATTTTTGATCGTGAGTGATGATACAGGCATTCAGGACGCTCTTAACGATCATGCGCCATACCTGTTTTTGATGGACGAGAGCGGTAACGTGGCTGAAGCACCTATGCCCCTGCTCGGTATCGAAAAGATTAATGATCTTGAAGCCATTGCACCAGCGGGGAATGGTGCTTTCTATTTGATTTCTTCTCAAAACATCAGTAAAAAAAATAAACGACCTGGTAGCAGAGAACTGATCATCAAAGTCCAGCGAGATGGTGAAAAATTGGTGGTGCAGGGACAGGTTCAATTTTTATCACTCTTGCTGAATTCTTTTTCATTGCCAGAATTGCGAGCGTTGGGTCTGGAAAAATTCGAAGCCGATGGCCAGCCTGTCTTGAATATCGAGGGGGCGGCGTTTCATGACCATGCGCTTTATCTTGGCTTGAAGGAGCCTGTTACCAACAAAGGCGCCATTATCTGGAAGCTGGAAAATGTGGATGACATTTTTACAAGTCGAAAATTAGCGCCGAATCAATTATCCGTCTATGGCTTTGTGCAATTGGGGCATCATAAAAATAAATCGGCGGGCATTTCAGATTTGATGTTCGATCAAAATGGCCGATTGTGGGCGCTCTCCACCATTGTGGATGCCAAAGATGATGACCAATTGGGCGGCTTCCATCGCATCGACCGCTTTGCCGATGGGCGACTGGCAGCGACTCGGATTTTTAGTTTTCCAAATTTGAAGCCTGAGGGGATTTGCTGGCAGGGAAGTGAGCGATTTCTCATTGTGTTTGACAAGGATAATGAGAATCCAGTGTTTTGTTTTGTTGATGTGAAGGAGCTATGACTGGAGTGATGGATTATTGGAGTATTGAGTTGGAAAATTATCACTCATGAGCTCGGTTTTTCATTCAATTGGACATCTGCAAAATACAGGATTTTGTCATTCCGAACGAAGCGAAGCGGAGTGAGGAATCTGCATATCTCAAAATTGATTTTTTAGCCAGATTCCACTAAATCTGCGAAAACGGCGGACGCAAGCGGAGCGATCCCTTCTATTAAAGAGCTAAGAGATTCCTCACCGCCGACTGACGGCTCGGAATGACGGATTTCCGCATCTTGAAGATATCTATCAATGAATGGCAACTTTTTAGGGACTCAAAGAATGTTCAGAACAAAGCATCACCACCTTTTTTTAAATTTGATCTGCCTGATCCATTCGATGGTCTTTTCCATCCCGATTTTTGCTCAATCGGACGACGCTCCGAATGATATGAAAGGGGAGAATGAAGCCACTTATTTTCCTGCGTTAACTGGCACTGCGGTTTCGGAGCAGCAGGTGATCGAATTGGCTTTGAAAAATAGCCGAAAGCTCCAATCATTGGTCACGAATGTCGCCATTGCTAATTATCGGCTTCGATCCAGCGGCTCGATGCGGAATCCCGAGCTACGCATCAGCGAAGTTTCAACTCGCTATTACACCCAGGAATTCGATGAGCTGCGACTTGGCTTGCGCTTTCGTTTGCCGCAGTTGGGTGAACTCGGTGAAGAAAAACAAGAGGCACGAGTCGATCTTTGGGATCGAAAAGTCGAGGAGGTTCGGTATCGCCAGGAGCTTATCGCTAGGGTTCGCAAGGATTATGCCGATGTGTTGATGTACGACCAATTGGCGGAGATCGCTCGGCAACGGGTAGCTAAGGCGGACGAAAGAATTCAGATCATCGAAAAACTGGTGGAATTAGGCCGTCGTTCTGTCGTTTATTTTACCAAGGCCAAAATGTGGCATGCGGAATCGAAAAACGATCTGGCACTGGCATTGCAAAACCAGGGCCTGGCTCGTCGAAAGCTATCGAAACGGACTGGTCTACCCGAAAATTTGCCGATTGTTTATCATGAGCTGCCAGAGGTGACCCAGGATGTGGATGAGCTGATCAAACTGGCGATCGCTCATCGCCCCGAAATCGACCTGGTGCAACAGCGGATCGAATTGGCCAATAAACAACAAAAGCTGGAATATCTGAAATTGATCCCTTGGTTCAACTTTATCGAGCTGTCGTATCATGCGGAAAAGGAGCGCCGTGAGGATTGGGGTGAGTTCATGGCGGGCATCAATCTGCCGCTGTTCAATTGGAATATCGGAAATATTCAGGCGACGCATCTGGCGGTGAAAAAGAAGACCGATGAATCCGATGCCATCAGAGAATCCGTCGCCGAAGAGGTGCGATCTGCTTACAACATTTACAAAGATCTGCTATTGGATTGGAAAAATTTCAGTGCCAGTGGGGCCGAGCTGATTGCCAATGCTACCAAACTGGTCACCGAAGCCCGACAACATGAAACCCTGATGCCTGATGAAGTGGTGGAGATGGAATGGACCATTTTTGATACGCAGCGATTACTGGCCGAAAAAAGAAGGGAAGTAGCTCATGCCTTGGCGGATCTGTACTTTGCCATTGGGATCGAGGGATACGAACAATTGATACGATGAATAGATAAATTGAGAATAACTTCCAGATCCCAAAAACCAAATTTCAAAAATTTTCAAATTCAAATTTCCAAATACCAAATCTCCGTCTGTTTGGAATTTGATGTTTTGATCATTGAATGTTGTCACTACCTGGTCAGATTAAATTAGGCAATATCAATTTTTCAACTTCAGGTTAACGAACATCCCTCCTGGCCCCCCTTCAAAGGGGGGAACGCAAGTCCCCCTTTGAAGGGGGATTTAGGGGGATGTTACCGCTAATCTGATTAAGTGTATTATTTGTAACTCGATGTTTGATATTTGATATTTTAGACAAGAATTGTAAATGATGTCAAAAGAACTGAGTGAAATAAAACGCTACGAATTGAAATACACCATCACCGAAGAGTTGGCAGCTCAAATTCGAGAACATATCAAGCATATTTGCACCTACGATATCCATGTTCCGCCAGGAGAACAGGGTTACATTGTCAATAATTTGTATTTTGATACGCCTGATCTGAGATTTTATTATGATACCAAATTCCGCAAACTGACTCGCTATAAGCCCCGAGCCCGTTTTTACGGCGAAAAAGCCACCGACCTCATCTGGCCTGAGATCAAATATCGCAATGCCAGTGTGATCTGGAAGCGGCGCTATTGCATTCCAGTGACGGAATGGCCCAACTTGTTCCATCCAGGTTTGGCAGATGAGCGCAAACCCATGGTCAAACCGCATTTGGATACTTTCGATGATCTGATTTACTGGTACGGCGCTCAGCCTGTGTTGCATGTCCGTTACTTTCGGGAACCTTACGTGACTGAATTGGAAGAATATGGCCGTGTTACCTTTGACCGCCAATTGTGCTGCCGTCCTACCCATGGTTCATTCGATTTGAATTACGATGAGCAGGAGATGATCTACTATGATGATCCCATGAATGCCCGAAGCGCTGATTCGCCCGTGATCCTGGAAATCAAAGTCGAAACCTTGATCCCGATCTGGGCCATCGAGCTGATCCGCAAATTCAATCTCCAGCAACGGGGATTTTCGAAATATTGTTATGGCATTGAGAGCATCTTTGGAGTTAGCGGAGGGGGAAGGACTTCAATTTTCGATTAAAGCTGATACCATCACATTGTATTTCTCGGGCGATTATTCCAATTCAACCTACCGTTTTGCATCTACAAATGACTTCGCTTCAGATTTCAATCCGATTTCCAACATGTGAAACGGTCATCTCACCCGAAATTTTAAATCATCTTTCCAATTTTTTGTTGTTAAATTTGGAATAAAATATTCCCGTGCTTTGTCAATAGATGAAAAAGCCTCCGTTTCGTTTATCTCTCAAACCAAAATATCCAGGTCTTCTGAGAGGAGAAAAAATGCGTAAAAGAAAAATTATATTACTTGGGACCTGCGCTCTTATCCTGTTAATGCCCTTAGCTTGTGAAAAAGCTACCAAGCCCATCGCACCCACTGATGAAAATGTTTCGGATGGCAGCGGGAATACCGTGGTCAGCCATAGTGGAGGTTATTCCGAAGCATTAGCAAAGGCAATGGCAGAGAATAGCTGGCATCACGAAGAAGCTGATGATTACGCCTGGGACAATTCTCAAGTGACCCAAATCTCACTGAACATAAATTCGATAACCGTCAATGGAGCTGGTGCGACAGTTACCGATCGCAGAGTGGTCATTAGCTTGGCAGGCACTTATAGCCTCAATGGCACGCTGACGGACGGGCAGATCATCGTGAATACCGAAGATAAGGGAGTAGTGCGGCTGATCCTGAACGGAGTCAATATCAGTAATTCGACCAGTGCGCCGATCAATATTCAGGCTGCCAAAAAAGTCATCATCATCCTCGCCAGTGGGACGGAAAATGTTGTGACCGATGGTGCCTCCTATATTTTCGATACTCCAAATCAAGACGAGCCCAATGCGGCCATTTTCAGCAAGGCCGACCTCACGATTTATGGCAGCGGTTCGTTGACCGTCAAGGGAAATTATAATGATGGGATTGCCAGCAAGGATGGGCTCATCATCGCAGGTGGCTCTGAAAAGATTACCTCCGTCGATGATGGTCGACCCAAAACGGCTGATGCCAGCGTGTCCCTCAACGTAACTGCCAAGGATGATGGCATCCGTGGCAAGGACTACGTGGTCATTCGGGATGCAGAGATCACGGTCAAGGCTGGCGGCGATGGCTTGAAATCCGATAATGCGACTGATGCGACCCGAGGCTATATCTGGATCCAAAGCGGTGGCATAAATATTGCGTCAGGAAAAGATGCTATCAGTGCCGAAACGGATGCGTTAATCAGCGATGGGACATTCAACCTTACTTGCGGCGGCGGCAGCAATTCCAGCGTTCCCATTGGTACGTCAGCCAAGGGGATCAAGGGGTTGGTGCTGACGATTATCGCTGGCGGCAATTTTACAATCGATGCTGCCGATGATGCCATTCACTCGAACGATGCGGTGATCATAGACAACGGCACCTTTGCCATTACCACCAAAGATGCGGCGATCCATGCCGATCGTATAGCAACCATTAATGCTGGCACTTTGAACATCTCCAAAAGTTATGAAGGCATCGAAGCCGCTGCTATTACCATCAACGACGGCTATCTTAACATGGTGACCAGCGATGATGGCTTTAACGCTACCAAGGGTAAACGAACCGAGGCGAATGATGGTAGCAGTTTGATGATCAATGGTGGATTTATCGCTGTCAATTCCTCTCGGGGGGATGGTTTGGATAGCAATGGCAATGCCTCCATTTCTGGTGGCACCGTCATCGTTCATGGGCCGCAGTCGCAGCCAGAGGTTGCCTTTGATATCAATGGAACATTTAACGTTTCAGGTGGGTTGTTTATAGCAACAGGACCTAATTCAGGATTCATGATAGAAGTCCCAAGCAATTCATCGAGCCAATATTCGGTCTATGTGGCTTTTTCAGGTGGCTTTTCTGCATCATCTTTATTCCATATTGAAGATGCTGGCGGCAACGATCTCGTGACGTTCAAACCTGTTCGGAATTGCTATTATTTTGTGTTCTCATCGCCAAAGCTGACCAGAGGATCAACCTATTCGATTTATACAGGAGGTTCATCGACGGGCACCAATACCAATGGGCTATATGTGGGTGGAAGCTATTCGGGCGGATCATTGAGAAAGAGCTTTACGATCTCGAGTGTTGTGACGAAGGTGAACATCTAAAAGATAGTCCGCCTTACAGAATTTATAAAAAATTGTTGTTCAAAATACGTCATTCCGAACGAAATGAGGAATCTGTATAAGTCATTTGTCTTTTAATGGACGGATTCCTCATTCCGCTTCGCTCCATTCGGAATGACAACGTAGACTGCTAAAGTGGACTACATCTGTAACTTTTAAGGAGCTTCAAATGAAAAAATTATTTTCAGTTGCTTCAATCTTCCCATTCTTATTAGCCACATCTGTTCTGGCAGGCAGCGACATCGTGATCAATGAAATCATGTACAACAGCATCGGGAATGATGTCGAATTTGTTGAGTTGTATAACAACTCGACCAAAGAGTATAACCTGCAGAACTGGTATATCCTCGATGATAATGATAGCCACAGTCCTTGCTATTTGAATTGGGTGTTAAAACCAGGGGAGTATTTGGTCATCGTCAGCGATATCTCTCAATTCAAGCAGAAATACCCCACAGTCACTAAAATTAACCCCAATGCCTTCGACACGGGCGGAGCAGGCTGGTCATTGGGCAACGCTGGAGATGCCGTCCGATTATTTGATAGCAACAAAACGCTGCACGATATTGTGGTTTACAGCGATGGGGGGGACTGGCCCACATCACCCGATGGCAATGGACCTTCGCTGGAATTGCTCCATCCCTCGCTGGACAACTCGTTGCCCACCAGTTGGGATCCGAGCAAAATAAGCGGCGGGACGCCTGGAGCGAAAAACAGCGTTTACACGGAAAATGTCCAGCCCACCTGCAAAGATGGTTTTCGTTCCCCTGAGCTGCCAACCAGCTCTGATAACGTGACCATATCAGTTCTGGCTTTTGATAATGAAGGACTGTCGAAAGTGGAACTGTTCGTCAATCTCGGCTCTGGCTATAAAGCGCAGGCCATGTACGATGACGGCACCAACGGCGATGCCAAAGCTGGCGATTCATTATACAGCACTATCATCCCTGCCCAGGCCAGCGGCAAGGTGGTGAAATATTATGCCGTGGCGACCGACAATATCGGTCAACAGGATAGTTGGCCCAACAACGCGCCGACCGATTATCATGCCTATACAGTGGACTATAAGCCCCCAAAACTGCGGATCACTGAACTGTTGGCGGTCAACAATACCGTCAATAAAGATGAATATGGTGAATACGATGATTGGTTTGAAATTCACAATGAAGATACCCGAACTATCAATTTGAACGGCATGTTCGTAAGCAATAATTTGAATAATCCCAGGGCATTCAAATTGCCCGCTATCAGCATCGCTCCTGGGGAATATAAAATTTTCTGGGCGGACAATACGCCAACTCAGGGCAACTGGCATGTGGATTTTAAGCTGTCATCATTGGGTGAGGAAGTGGGCATTTTTGAAACGGTGGACCATGGCAATGTGCTGATTCATGGCTGGAAATTTGGTCGCATGAGCGCTGATGTTTCAATGGGCTTCATGCCTGAAACGGGTACCGCTCCTGAGTATCTGAAACCTCCTACACCAGGCGCCAGCAATGCAACCAGCCAGCTATTTTCACCCGTCTGCATCAATGAATTTCAAGCCACCAGCGCCTTTGGCGGCACCGATGATTGGGTGGAAATCTACAACCGTGGCACCCAGCCGTTCGACCTATCGGGCTGCTTTTTATCCGATGAGCGGACCAATAATACCAAATGGAAATTTCCCCAGGGCAAAATTTTAAAACCTGGCGAATATCTGGTCATTTATGAAGACGCGCTCGGCTTCGGATTTTCCTCGGAAGGAAGTGACGTCATCATGCTCACTGCCGCTGATAGCACCACGGGACTGGATTTCTACGATTTCGGTCCCCAACAGCCAGACAAAAGCGAGGGCCGCTACCCTGATGGCACCAATACGTGGCGATTCTTCAATGAGCCCACCAAAGGGGCAGCGAACCAACTCACCGCTGTGAAAAACGACCAAACCGCAATTCCGTTGCAATTTGCGCTGCACCAGAATTATCCGAACCCATTCAATGCAGCGACCTCGATCTCATTTTCCATCCCAAGCAGGGAGAGGGTCACGCTGGCGATCTATAATATGCTGGGGCAGAAAGTTGTGACTTTGATTGATGAAATTCTCCCGCCAGGACTTCATTCGGTCCGATGGGAAGCGGAAAATATTCCGAGCGGATTTTATTTCTATCAGATCAAGGCAGGGGATTATCGAGCGACGAAAAAAATGATATTGCTGAGGTGAGTGGATGAGCCGCAGTTTTTAGCCGATATGATAGTTTTCAAAAGATTGGTATTTTTAATGCCACAAAGACCCGAAACAAAACGGGACCTTATCAAAGATTTGCAAAAAGGAGTTTGAGTCCAGGTTAATACTGATGAGAATAACTTTCAGATCGATCATAAACCCGTCTTCCGATGTATTTCGGGCCGCCGTAACAAGCGTGCGAATTGTAAGCTTGCAAAGTTAATTGTCTCAAGGAGCACAAATTTTAAAAGACTAATATGGAGGCGGCGGTTGCCTATCATCATTCAAGGGCGGTCGTCCCAAGTCGCGATCAAAAGGCATCGGAGGGGGAGGCGGCATTCTTCCCGGTGGGGGTCGATGACCACGGCGTTGCCTGACTCGTTCCATCTCATTTTTCAAACGTGCTTTCTGTTCATCTGTCAAGACCTGATCCAGTTCGGTTCGCAAAGAATCCATAATCGCTTCCATTTGCTGAAACGATTTTTCGCGCTGTTCATGAAGTTTTCTTGAATATTTCCCCAGAATATCTCGCACGGCCTGATATTGGGATTCATCGGGCCGAATTAAATTTTCAAGGATGCGAGAGATCCCCTGAGGTTGTCGAAATTCCGCAAATCGCTTCTGAAACCGAAATCTCTGGATTGTTCGATCTAGAAAAACTCCCAACACAACACCGATCAGTAAAGTGATGAGCAGAATGAAAGTCGTTTTCGTTTTTGTTGTCATGATCATTACTCCATTGCCCATACAATGGCGGGATCGAGCGCCTGTTCCAGCTTGATCTCTGGTTCGGCAAAGGCGCTCGATAGCGATTTGTCTTCACTCATGAATAAATTATAGCTCAAAAGCACAACAAGCAGTATGGTCACTGCAATCGCCACTGGCCGAAACACGGTGATCAGCGAATCAACGAAGCTTTCCGCAGGACGCCGATAGTCACGGATTTTTTGGATGACTTTTTCCGCGAAAAAGGGCCGAAATGTTCGATGGCCGCTATGGGAAATCATTGAACGCAACTGTTCGATCCGATTTTTCTCTGCTCTTAGGGCTGCTGAGTCAGAGAGCGCCTGGTCTAATTGCTTCTGCTCGGCAGGGCTTAATTGTCCGTCGAACGATCGATAGAGCAATGACAACAGCTTTTGGTTCATTTTAGATCTCCTAAGTGCGTTGCTAACAACTTTTTCAATTTTTGTTGCGCTCGAGCTAATCGGGATAATACGGTCCCAATCGGCAAATTTAAAATTTTCGCTGTTTCAGCAGTGGAGTAGCCGTCGATCAGCCGCAAGACAATTACAGAACGAAATTTTGGCTCAAGTTGCTGAATCGCCTGCTGCACTACGTCTCTGCGGTCATCGAATTCATTTCGCTCTTTTTCATCCGGGATGTTCAAATCTTCGTCTGACAGTTTCCGAAAAAAAAGCAAAGACTTTCGCTTCCGGCGTTTCAATTCGTTCAGTGATAAGTTAATCGCGATCCGAGTGAGATAAGTTCCCACACTTGCCTCACCACGGAATTGCTTCAATTTTTTATAGAATCGAATAAACGTCTCCTGACCGACATCTTCGGCCTCTGGACAAGCTCCCAGCATTCCGATGACCGTGGAGGCAACGCGGGACTCATAGCGTTTGATCAATTCCCGAAACGCATTTTCATCACCTTGAAGTGTCGCTTCTATAAGTTGCTGGTCAGTCACGGCCATTTTCCTCTTCATTTGTTAGACCATTGAAAAGGGAGCTTTATTCCCAAATAAAATCAGTTTTTCATGGTTGAAAAAAATGAATCATGGAAGATCCACGGAAAATTGCGTGGATAATTTGTATGGAGCTTCCAAAATGTCCCACGGTGAAAAAATTTGATTCCTTGCTACTTTTTCGGCTTCCACGAGACCAGCTTTAAAGTAACCTTGGATTCATTGGAATTTGGTACCGTTCTCCCGGAGAAAGCCGTGCTGCCTTCATTAAAATCGTTGAGACTATATTCCACCAGAAGCCCCTCTTTCGGAGCAAACCAGACATCTGCTTTAGTTTCCCCTTCGCTCTCACCACTGATCCTGTTACCCTGGCGTTGGCTTTCGAATGAACGGGAATAATTAGACTCGATCCGAAGATGGAGGCATTTGAACCCATTTTTCTGTTCTTCCCCGATCACTGTGTACTTTGTGGTACCTGTGATTTTTTGATCCTGAATCATTCGTCCAAAAAAGCCGGCAGCGCCTCCATCCATATCTTTGAAAGGCTCGGTCCATGTGTCGCCCACCTTCACCCGTCTGGTAGGCAATTGAATGAAATTGATTCGCACCTGATTCAAGGGATTGCCAAAGCGGCCTCTCATCGGTCGGTCATCCGCCCGCTCAGGACGCTCTGGCATGGGGATGCTATCGATCGCCGAAATGTCTCGCTGTTCCCCAGCGGGGGTAATTTTGATACGAAGGCGCTTTCCCTCCAATACCTTTGGATCGAGAGGCGGAAAACCGCGTCCCCCTCGGGCTCCTTCCATGGTAATTTCCAATTTCTTTACCGTGAGAACGAAGCTAAGCAAACTGTCCGCATGCTCTGCCTGCAAATCAAAATCGAAGATTCTTGTCGTAGTGAATTCCGTGGTTTCTCCCTCGCGCTCAGTTGCCCGAGTGTCGGTCCGGCTGCTCTGATAGCTCAGCAGATCACCCGCCTGTGCTTTGTAAGCAAGAGAAATTTCAGATTGCGGAGCGGCAACTGCAGAGCCATGAATCATCGCAACTGCCAGAATCACGAAAATCCAGCAGCTCATGAGTAAATGAGACGTTCTTGATAACATAGGACCCTCCAAATGGATTTTAACTTGACGCCTGTCCATTATCCAAGCAAAAAACAGAAATTACTATCAATTCTTTAAACACCTATTCGAATCATTTCTTGTGAGCAATAAGGAACTCATTTTAAAATCATCGGCAACTTCTATGCGATAAGCTGAAATTGAGCGTCAAAACAGCTCACTCAATTGAATCTGGCTTAGCAGAATTATTTAGCAGCCGCCTGACAATGAACAATCAAGTTAAGCAGCAAACAAGGCGATTATCAAAATAATTGGGGAAATCATTTTTTTTAGACTGCTGAAAAATTCAAAATTTGCAAAATTATCGTCATGCCTGAGACGGAAAGAGGGTCTAAACTTATTAATCGGTTGCACCAGAAAGAGTCGTGCATCATCTTCTGGAGGTGCTGCAATATTTGTTCGATATTGGTTCATTTTGGGGGTATCACTCATTTTGCTATAAATTTTTTTGGGGGATGACTGCCTTGTGGACAAATGCTATTCCACGAATTTTGTGTTGACAAATAAGTGCAATTTGGTTATATTAAAAACCAATCAAGTATCGAAGGGTTCTCGAAACAAAGCGGCCAATTTTTTTCATGAGTTTGAAGTTGGAATGGATGAAGAAAATTTTCAACCAAATAATGGAGGACAGGCTATGGCAAAATATGCTGGTAAAAAGGTCGGTGTTGTCCTTTCGGGATGTGGTGTCTATGATGGATCGGAGATCCATGAGGCGGTACTGACGCTCCTAGCGATCGACAGAGCTGGAGCTACGGCGATCTGCATGGCCCCGAATGTGGCACAAATGCATGTCGTAGATCATGTGAAGGGGCAGCCAGTTAGCGGCGAGACTCGTAATGTTTTGGTTGAGGCGGCGCGAATTGCGCGAGGCGAAATCAGACCCATGGATCAGGTGAAAGCGGAGGATTTGGATGCTTTGATTTTCCCCGGTGGTTACGGAGCCGCCAAAAATTTGTGCACGTTCGCGGTCGATGGTATTAACTGCAAGGTCAATGCCGAAGTGGAGCGCTTAATAAAGGAGATGTACCAGGCGAAGAAGCCGATGGGGTTTATTTGTATCGCTCCAGTAATCGCTGCCAAGGTCCTTGGGGATTATCATCCGAAATTGACGATTGGCAATGACCCAGATACAGCGAACGCCATCGAAAAATTGGGTGGGAAGCATGTAATTCGAAAAGTGGAAGAGGCAGAATGTGATAAAGCGCATAAAATCGTTTCTACCCCAGCCTATATGTTAGGTCCTACCATTGCCCATGTCGCTAAAGGGATCGAGCAATGCGTAGAGCAGGTGCTGCACTTGATTAGCTGATTTGAGGAGTGGGTAGAGTCATTAGGATGCCGGGAAGCGATTACCTTGGCTATTAAATGATGCTCCTGCGCCAGCCCATTGCGAGAGCAATCGGCTGGCGTTGGAGGTAATTCGTGATCAATCTCCCAGGCAGGTGCCCAGGGAGCGCGCCATCGCGATGTAAGGATGATCTAATGGGACGGTTCGGGTTTTTCCCGCCACGTCTTTGATAGGAACGGTGATGATATCGCTGCCTCGCAGCGCCACCATCTGACCGAAATTTCGCTTTGCCACTTGTTCGGCTGCACAGACGCCAAAGCGGCTCGCTAATAATCGGTCTGCTGGCGAGGGAACGCCGCCGCGCAACAGGTGCCCCAGGATGGTCACCCGCGTTTCAACCTGGATTTTGTCTTCGATGTCATCGGCCACTTTATGACTGATGCCACCAAGCCGCACAGGCTCTGGACTCCCTTCGATGCGTTTCTTCACCACCATTTCACCTCCCTTGGGCTTTGCCCCTTCACCGACAACCAAAATGCTGAAGTATCTTCCCTGATATTTTCGTTCTTTAATCGCGTTGCAGACGCTATCGATATCGTAGGGGATCTCTGGGATCAAAATGATGTCACCACCACCTGCAATTCCAGAGCATAATGCCAACCAGCCAGCATAGCGCCCCATGACCTCGATCACCATCACGCGATGGTGCGATTGTGCGGTGGTATGAATCTTATCGATCGCTTCAGTGGCCGTCGTCAACGCAGAATCAAAGCCGAAAGTCACGTCCGTGCCGACCAGGTCATTGTCGATGGTCTTCGGGATTCCAACGATCGGGACGTTTCGATTGGCCAGTTTTTGACTTACCACCATAGTACCATCGCCGCCGATACAGACCAACGCCTCTAGGCCGAGCTCGTCGATGGTCTTGAGCGCTTGGTCCGAACGGTCGCGAAATTCGTATTTTCCATCCACAAGAACCGGGTATCGGAACGGATCCGCGCGGTTGCTCGTCCCCAGGATCGTCCCACCGCGCGTCAAAATTCCAGAAACCACATCATTGGTCAAATTAATGAAACGTTTTTCTACTAAACCTTCAAATCCATCTAAAAATCCCACCACAGCCATATTGTAATTTTTGACTGCGGTTTTCACAACGGCGCGGATGACTGCATTCAAACCAGGGCAATCTCCGCCGCCAGTCAAAATTCCTATTCTTTTTGGTGTGCTCATTGTTCAAATCCTTCTGTTAAATTTCGTTCTTTTTCATGCCGCTGCTGTTCTCGCGTTCTTCACTATCTGATTTTATGAAACAAAGATGAAGTGATTTCAGAAGCTGAAGATCGTCATTGATCAAAATAATCGTGTTGACGCTCGGATCTAAAATACACAAGTTACAAGCAGCAGGAGATTTATTTTTCTTTGTAGCACTGCAAGTTACTCTGAACTGGTTTCATCAGATAATCAATCAAACTAGAGTTATTTTTCCTTTGGAATCATCCGATCATCGCTGAGGACCGAGAAGTTAGGTGGAAGCAGGGCGCTCTATTCTGCCGCCACATAATTTTGCAGACGGCCAATCTGATCGATTTCTACAATCACAACATCCCCAGGCTTCAGTTCAGCAACCCCCTCTGGAGTCCCGGTGGCAATGATGTCGCCAGGTGAGAGAGTTAGATGTCTGGAGATGAATTGGATAATCTCGGGCACTTTGAATATGAATTGCGAGGTATTGGATTTTTGTCGTACTGCGCCATTCACCGTAACCGTCAGCTCAAGCTGATGAGGGTTATCAATGACGCCGTGAGGCACCAGATATGGGCCGATCGGACAAAAGGTGTCGAAGCTTTTGCTTCGCATCCAGGGAAGCTTATTTTCAATGTCTTTTATCTGGAGCTCCCGCGCTGTGACATCGTTAACTATGGTGTAACCGGCAACAAATTCATAAGCTCGGGACTCGGAGATATATTTGCCCGACTTGCCGATCACCACAGCCAATTCCCCCTCATGGTCGACCCGACCTACATTTTTGGGAAGCAATATGGTTCCTTCATGGGCCAATAATGATGATGGCATTTTGGCAAAGATGATTGGCTCTTTTGGCACAGGATTTTTGAACTCTTCCGCATGTTTGCGATAATTGCGGCCTAAACAGATAATTTTCTGCGGACGTGCGATCGGCACGTCAAATCGGATCGGCGCTTGAATTCTTAAATCATCCAACGGTCGGAGATCGCTCACGGTCTTTATGACCTCGGTAATATTTTCTTTATTGAAGAGCTCCAGTTCGATCATCACTTGGAGGAAACTCAATTCGGGAAAATGATGTTTGCCACGGATATCCTTAAACATCTCCCAGATGCGGGAAAAATCATATTTTCTCCCGTCCAGTTCAATCCCAATCCGCACCAGTTGATCTTTGTTGAGAAATGAAAATAATTTCAACGAAACCTCCTCGACCTGTTACCCACTTTATATGATTTGCCAAATTTCAGGCACAAGTATAGGAATTTAAGAGGAAATAATCAAGGAAAATTTCAAAAGATTTTAGGTTTGCCCTTACTCTTTTTGGGGCCATCGATTTTAAGCCCCGCTCGTTAGTTCTGAGATTCGAGCTGCTTCGCATCCCGATTGTGTCAATTTGTTCGATCATTGTTATATGATAATCACTCCTCTGCCTGCCTGATTAAGGATGAATTGGTTTGAAAAGGCTTAAAGATCGCACTCTTGCTGTGGCCGAAGACGATGATGGGTTATAGAACGATTGATCAGTTTGAACCAATGCCGATCATGATTTGTGGCAAATTTTTCCCTTGATTTTTAGCGATGATTTTCTTAACATTGCCACTAAATTTATCTTTCATTTTATAAATTTATTTTTTATATTTAGTGCTCAAATTAGAATAGAGCAAGCAGAGGAAGCCAATCATGGGGTTCATTGGCTGAAGGTTGTTTTAAGAGGAGTTTGATAGAGTTATGGCCGAGAAAGAAATTGCCAAGGTGTACGATCCCAAACAGGTGGAAGAAAAATGGTATCGTCATTGGATGGAGGAAAACTATTTTCATGGGGAAGTGAATCCAGATAAAAAGCCCTATTCGATCGTTATCCCGCCACCGAATGTGACCGATGTCTTGCACATGGGCCATGCTTACAATAATACGATCCAGGATATTCTGATTCGCTATCATCGGATGGCCGGATATGAGACGATGTGGCTTCCGGGAACTGATCATGCAGGAATCGCCACCCAGAATGTGGTAGAGCGGCATTTGAAGCGGACTGAGCAAGTCACCCGACATCAATTGGGCCGTGAAGAATTTGTCCGTCGCGTCTGGCAATGGAAAGAAAAATATGGCAGCGTTATCATCGAGCAGTTGAAAAAACTGGGTTGCTCTTGCGATTGGCAACGGGAGCGCTTCACGATGGACGAGGGTTTATCTCGGACCGTGATTGAAGTGTTCTGTCGGCTATATGAAAAAGGACTCATTTATCGAGGCAGATACATTATCAATTGGTGCCCGCGTTGTAGTACAGCGCTATCGGATGAAGAGGCAATTCATCGCGATGAACAAGGAAAGCTCTGGTACATCCGCTACCCATTGAAAGGCAACGGTTCATATATTACTGTAGCGACCACGCGTCCCGAGACCATGTTGGGGGATGTGGCCGTTGCGGTAAATCCCAATGACGAGCGCTATGCTGGACTGATTGGAAAGACCGTTATTCTGCCAGTGATGAACCGAGAGATCCCGATCATTGCTGATGAAATTGTCGATGCCCAATTCGGCACTGGTGCGGTGAAGGTCACCCCGGCGCATGATCCGAACGATTTCGAGATCGGGCTGCGCCATCAACTGCAGCCGATCAATGTGATGAACGAGGACGGGACGATGAACGAGAATGCCGGCAAATATAATGGGTTCGATCGGTTCAAATGTCGCGAGGCATTGGTGAAAGAACTTGACGACGCTGGACTTTTGGAGAAGATCGAAAATCACCAACATGCCATCGCGCATTGTCAGCGATGTGATACGATCATAGAACCATACCTATCGGCCCAGTGGTTCGTGAAAATTAAACCTTTGGCCGAACCAGCACTGAAGGCGGTGCTGGATGGCCGCATCCAATTTCATCCTGATAAATGGGTAAAAGTTTATGCGAATTGGATCGAGAACATTCGGGATTGGTGCATTTCGCGGCAATTATGGTGGGGGCATCGCATTCCGGTATATTATTGCCAAGATTGTAATGAAATGATGGTGCGTCGCGAGGCCCCGCAAAGTTGCAGCAAATGCCAAAGCACCCGGATAGTCCAAGACGAGGATGTGTTGGATACATGGTTTTCGTCATGGCTCTGGCCGTTTTCTACCATGGGCTGGCCTGAGGAAACGCCTGAATTGAAATATTTTTATCCCACCCACACGCTGGTTACTGCCCCCGATATTATTTTCTTCTGGGTGGCACGGATGATCATGTCTGGGCTGGAGTTCATGGGCGATGTGCCATTTCGTCACGTCTATTTCAATGGGTTGATCCGCGATGCTCAGGGCCGAAAGATGAGCAAAACCTTGGGCAATGGCATCGACCCATTACAAATGGTGGAAAAATACAGCGCCGATGCCGTACGGTTCTCGTTGCTGATGCTGACCTCTGAAGGACAAGATATCAATCTGGCTGAATCGAATTTCGAAATCGGACGCAACTTCTCCAATAAACTGTGGAATGCCTATCGTTTTCTGGCCCTGAGCTTTGACGAAGAAGAGCTGCCACGGCTGCTGAAAAATGGCAAATTTCTGGATCAGGCAGACGGATTGCAATTGGCCGATCGATGGATTTTGAGCCGATTGCATCGGACCATCGTGGCTGTTACCAAAGCTCTGGACGAATTTCATCTCAATGAAGCAGTGGACAATTTGTATTCGTTTTTCTGGCGCGAATTCTGCGATTGGTATTTAGAGCTTATCAAGCCAAGACTGTATGGAAAAGATCAGGCTGCCCGCGAATTAGCACTGGGGATTGGAATTCATGTGCTGCGCAATGTCGTCCAATTATTGCATCCTGTGATTCCATTCATCACTGAAGAAATCTGGCACGGCTTGAAGCTGCCGTCAGAACCAGATATCATCGTTTCTTCCTGGCCTATTGCAGATCAGCGCTATTGGAATGATGATGCAGAAAAAGACCTGGCCTTGCTGCAGCAGCTTATTGGATCGATCCGCAATATCCGCGGTGAGATGAATGTGCCCCCAGCCAAGCAAGCCCAGGTGCTCATTAAAAGCAGCAATCAAAAGCATCTTGCATTGATCGAGCAAAATCAGGTCTATTTGACTTCTTTGGCGCGACTGAGTGATGTAGTTCTCGGCAGCGATCTGACGAAACCGCGGTATTCTGCCAGTTCCGTGGTTGCCGATCTGGAGATCTTCGTGCCTTTGGAAGGACTGATCGATATTGAAGTCGAGCGCAATCGCTTGACCAAGGAGATCGTGCGATTGGAAAAGCAGATCGAAGCGATCAATGCGAAGTTGCTGAATCAAGATTTCCTGGCCAAAGCCCCCAAAGAGGTTGTAGATCGAGAGCGTCAGAAGTGCAATGATTTTCAGGCCAATGTGACCAAACTTCAGGAGAATTTGCGAAGCTTAGAAGGGTAAGGCGTCAGATGGAACTTGTTTGTGGTTAAGATACCGAGTAACGATTTTCTGTCTTGTGCAATACGATTGGCTCAGATCCAATATGTGTCATATTTTGATAAACGATTTTTAAAATGCGCTGGGCTGGATGATTCTGGAATGGGGAGAGGATCCCATTTCTATTTTCGGAGATAAGCATCATCCCCATGTGGCTTTTTCGCCAACAAAATATTCACGGGGCGCAACAACGAATGAAATGAAGTCTCGGGTTGCGCCCTATGCAGAAGGAGAATTGAAATATGAGAACATTCATTTTATTCATGCTGCTTGGTGCGACGGTGTTTGGGAATGTCTGGAGCCAGAGCCGACGTCTTGCGGTAACTGTTTACAATAACGATCTTGCCGTGGTCAAAGATGTTCGAGAGATCGAGCTGCAAAAAGGCCGCTCCGAGCTCAAATTTCAGGATGTGGCCGCCTCAATCGATCCAACCTCGGTGCACTTCAAATCGCTTACTGCTCCAGATAAGGTGGCCATCGTCGAACAAAATTATGAGTACGATTTGATCCATACCGACAAGATCCTTCAAAAATATATTGATCGCAAGATCAGGATCGACTTGAAAGAGGGGATTTTTCATGGCACCTTGCTCAGCTATGATGGGGGCAATGTGATTGTTAAAACCGATGCCGATACCGTGAAGTTGATTTCGCGAAGCAATATTCTAAACATAGATTTTCCCAAGCTGCCTGAAGGGTTGATCACGCGTCCAACTCTGGTATGGATAATCGATAGCGATCAGGCCGGTAAGCATCAAACCGAGGTAAGCTACATGACCTCGGGAATGCGGTGGAGCGCCGAATATGTAGCAGTTGTCAAGAACGATGACCAACGGCTGGAATTGAACGCTTGGGTATCGATCGATAACCGATCTGGCGCTGCATATCCAGATGCGCGGCTCAAGCTCATCGCCGGTGAAGTTCATCGCATTCCTCAGGCAATTCCGCGGCGTGCTGCCAAAGGCCTGGCATTGGAAGCTATGGATGTAGCTGCTCCGCAATTCGAAGAAAAATCATTTTTCGAATATCACATGTACACGCTGACGCGACCCGCCACCATCTTGGATAATCAGATCAAGCAGATCTCATTGTTTCCTGCGGCTGAAACGCCGGTGAAGAAAATTTACAGCTACGAATCGCATCGTTCACAGGATGACATCCGGGTTAATCTGGAATTTTTTAACAGCCAACAAAACGGATTGGGGATGCCATTGCCGGCTGGAAAAGTGCGAGTCTATAAACAGGATCCAGCCGACGGTTCGCTTGAATATGTGGGGGAGGACCTGGTCGATCATACTCCCAAAGATGAAAAAGTCCGTCTGTTTCTGGGTAATGCCTTCGATCTCAAGGCAGAACGCGCAATGACCAATCGGGTCTCCACGGGCAAAAATTCTTGGGATGAGAGCTATCAGATAAAACTCCGTAACCATAAAGATGTGCCGGTGGAAATTGTGGTCGTCGAGAAATTTTATGGGTTCTGGGAGATTAAAAAATCGACGCACACCTATAAAAAGAAAGATGCCAACACGGTAGAATTTCTGGTGAATGTCCCCCGCGATCAGGAGGTAACTCTGGAGTATACGGTAGCGATCCGGACGCGATGATCGTCCGCCATTTAAAAAATGATTGATTCTGGCCATTCAGCAGCATGGCTTGCATGGGTAGCCTTTTGGATTGAAGGCGAAAAGATGAACGAATAAAAATGATGGGTGAAAGGAGATTCAATTTCATGGCGCATTGGAATTGAAGTGATTCTGATTGCTTATCTGTCGGGTGGGCGTTGCTGAGCTGGAACGCTGGTTTACCTTTATCGCGCCAGATAATTCGCTCATTTTTAGTACGCCGAATTGGGTGATCACTTTTTTGAATGAAATGACTGAAAATAGCTAATTGATCGAGAGATTCGACAAGTTGTTGACCACACCGATACAATACCTCAAAGGGATCGGAGAGAAACGGGCTGAGAAACTGAATCAGGCTGGAATTTACACCATTGGTGATCTGCTGCAGCATTATCCTCGTCGTTACCTCGACCGCAGCAACATCACACAGATCCGAAATGTTCGTCCCAATGACACTGCAACCGTAGTGGGCAAGATCCTGACCCAAGGGATCAAGAAGGGGATTCGCTCGCGGTTTATCGTGGTGATCAGCGACAACACTGGGATTGTTCACTGTGTTTGGTTTCATCAGCTCAATTATTGGCAAAAGCGGTTCAAGGTAGGGCAGACGATTGCAGTGAGTGGTAAGTTCGGCTATTACGGCGGACTTCAGATCGTTCATCCTGAGTTCGATCTTTTGTCTGAAGATGGAGAGGATCGCGAGGAAGAGTTTGTCAACACTGGGAAGATCATCCCGCTGTATCCATCAAGCGAATCGCTGAGTCAGGTGGGGCTGGATAGCCGTGGGTTCCGTCGCGTCATTCGCCAAATGCTGTCGACCCATGGGGATGAGATCGAAGAAATTTTACCTCAAACGATTCTGCAGCGGCACAATTTAATGCCTTTGGCAGAAGCGTTTCAGAACATCCATTTTCCGAGCGATTTTACGCGATTAGGCCAGGCCAAGCGCCGATTAAAATTCAATGAGCTGTTTCTGATGGAGTTTTTGTTAGCCTATCGGAGGCATTATATCACTGGTCAGCAGAAGGGGATTCAATTTGCTACGGTCGGGGAGCGGGTGAAAACTTTAGTCGATCTGTTGCCATTTGAGCTGACTGAGGCACAGAAGAAGGTCTTGCGCGAGATCCGAGCGGATATGAAAAGCCCGCGGCCAATGTATCGTCTGCTACAAGGTGATGTGGGATCGGGAAAGACCATTGTTGCATTAGTGAGCATGTTGATCGCCGTGGAGAACGGTTATCAAGCGGCGTTAATGGCGCCAACGGAAATTCTTGCTGAACAGCATTATTTGACCTTCAAGCGATGGTTAGCTGGATTGGGCGTGCAGATCCATTTGCTGATCGGAGGGCAGGGGAATCGCCAGCGCGAGGAAATCCTGGCAGCGATGGAGCGCGGCGAATGCGATATCGTTGTTGGAACCCATGCCCTGATCCAAGAGCCGGTAAAATTTCATCGGTTGGGACTGGTGGTGATCGATGAGCAACACCGCTTTGGTGTGGCCCAGCGGGCGATGCTGACCGCGAAAGGCGAGCGACCCGATGTATTGGTCATGACCGCAACCCCGATCCCGCGAACTCTGTCGCTCACTATTTACGGCGATTTGGACGTTTCAATCCTGGACGAAATGCCCGAGGGTCGGCTCCCAGTGAGAACTTCATGGCGATACGAAAATAAAAGGAATGATATCTACAATTTTGTCCGGACCAAAGTGGCCGAGGGGCGGCAAGCCTACATCGTTTTTCCGCTGATTGAAGAATCCGAGAAGCTAGATCTCCAAGCAGCGACTGAAAGCTATGAGCAAATGGCCCAGGGCGTTTTTTCGCAATTCAAGTTGGCTCTGCTACATGGACGCATGAGCACGGACCAGAAGGATGCAATTATGATGGCGTTCAAAAATGGCGAGATTCAAATTTTGGTGAGCACCACCGTCATTGAAGTTGGGGTAGACGTGCCGAATGCTACCATTATGGTGATTGAAAACGCAGAACGATTTGGTCTAACCCAATTGCATCAGCTTCGCGGTCGTGTGGGCCGAGGAACGGAACAATCCTATTGTATTCTCATTGCGAAGCCTCCCCTTACCCAAGAGGCTATTACTCGACTAAATACGATGACGCAGACCACGGATGGCTTCAAGATCGCTGAAGTGGACTTGAAATTGCGCGGCCCTGGAGAATTTTTCGGGACACGCCAGCACGGATTGCCTGAACTGAAAATCGCCGATCCGATCGAAGATTTGGCACTTTTAACAAAAGCGCGTCAGGAAGCATTCAGCTTGGTAACCAATCAGGTTGAATTCGAAGCAACAGCCAAGGCGCTGGCACGCAATCCTCTGTTCCAGGACTATCGCGATAAGCTTGAATTAACGCGAATTGGCTAAATGGCAGTTGTTTCCAAATTTCCAAAACAGGTTATTCCATCATGCCACACCACTCCTGGTGGAGAAGCATTAGCACACATACGAAGCGCCAATTTCCAAAAAGTTTCTTGCTTTTATAGGAGTGAGGCTGGTTCGGCTTAATTTAAGTTTTGCGAAAGTGAAAAAATGGGAGCAAATCATGCCAGAAACATTATCCAATGAAGAGCGAAGCAAATTTTTATTTTCTTTTCTGGTGATGAGTTATCAGACAGCGGCGCTGATGCAATTGGGGCAACTTAAAGACCCGCGCACTCAACAAGTAGAAAAGGACCTCGAAACAGCCAAATTATCCATTGATATTTTGGGAATGCTGCAAGAAAAAACCAAAAACAATCTGACCAAAGACGAAGCGGAATTGCTCGAAAGTGTCTTGAGAGAATTGAGATTGGCATATATCAAAGAAACCGCTGGCGCTGAGTCGAAATCATCAGCGTGAGAGAGCCAGGGCATTTGGCTTTTTTCAACCAACCCAGTTGATGAGCCGATAGTGGAATCAAGAGAAATTGTCGAGAAGAACGAAAAGGAGGGGCAGATTTTTATTTTTAGCATGTGGGTCGAAAATCCATCCAAGATAGAGAACAGCGAGCTGAATAGGAAAATAAATGGCACAGAAGCGATCAACTTTAGACCATTGGGAGAAATTTTGGCAAGATAAGCAGCAGATTGAGCAGGTTTATTCGAACGAAGATCGGATCTATCAAAATTTGAATCGAGTGACCGGTTTTGATGGTAAGAAGATCCTCGAGGTTGGCGCAGGAAGTGGTCGGGATAGCTTTCAACTGGCGCGCAAGAATGCGATAGTTTATGTGCTAGATTACTCGCCTCGGGCGTTAGAGATCATAAAAAAATTGGATGAGCAGCAAGGAGTATCCTTGATTTTGATCCAATCCGATGCGCTCCACCTTCCTTTTGCGAATGAAACTCTGGATATAGTATTTCATCAAGGACTCATGGAGCATTTTGCTGAACCAGGGCCATTGTTGAGCGAGCAATTTCGGGTGCTCAAACCTGGAGGGCTGCTGTTGGTCGATGTGCCACAGCGGTATCATATTTACACCTTGATCAAGCATGTTCTTATTTTGTTGAATCGCTGGTTTGCAGGCTGGGAAACTCAGTTCTCTATTGGTCAACTGAAGCGAATCGTTCAACAAGCAGGTTTTACAGTTGTCCACCAATATGGTCGCTGGATGCGGCCGAGTCTATTCTATCGAATGTCAAGAGAGCTATTGAAAAAGCTCGGGCTGCAATTGCCATTATATCCCCCAGGCATTCCGTTGTTTCGCCAGCTTCGCCAGCGGCTGAGCCAGGTGCTGGCTCAGCAGTCATGGGCGTTCTACACTTTTTTGGATATAGGAGTCATTGCTCAGAAACCGTCTGCTGAACGCCGATGGAACGCTTCCGCTAATGGGAATGGAAATCAGTGAATAGGGTTGGTGGGATTATTTGATGGATATGCTATGGGATACAGGATTTTGGTAATCAATTGGCAGGATATTAGAAATCCATTGGGCGGAGGAGCGGAGGTTCATTTCCATGAGATTTTTAAACGTATCGTGCGACGGGGCCATGAGGTGACGCTGCTCAGTTGCGCCCATCCCGATCTGACGCAACATGAGATCATAGATGGCATTCAAGTAATTCGACGTGGTCCCAGGCAACTGTTCAATTACGTCGTTCCTTGGTTATATCGAAGTCAGTCGCGAAAGCAGTCATTCGATATTGTGATCGATGATATCAATAAGATCCCATTTTACACCCCGCTATTTGTTAAAGAACCGTTGATCGGTATTGTGCATCATTTGTTTGGGGAGAGTATTTTTAGGGAATCGATCTTGCCAATTGCGCTCTATGTGAAGCTTGCGGAGAGTCTGATCCCGCGGATCTATAGAAGTGTGCCGCTGGCTGTTGTTTCTGAGAGCACCCGTCAGGAGCTGATCCAAAAGGGCTTTTCTCCCAAGGCGCTTCATCTGGTGGGCAATGCGGTGGATCATGATGCTTACCCGTATTGTCCAGAGCTACGATCAACCCACCCCCTGATCGGCTACCTTGGTCGGATCAAGAAATATAAAAGCGTGGATCATTTGATCCGTGCTTTCGCCATGGTGATACAGGCGATCCCCACCGCTCGGCTATTGATCGTTGGCGATGGTGATTACTTGTCAGTACTACAAAAATTGGTTAGAGAATTAAAATTGGAACAAGTGGCTCATTTTACAGGTGCAATCAATCACAAGGAAAAAATAGAATATTTGAATCGGATGTGGCTGGCTGTGAATCCATCACCCAAAGAGGGGTGGGGCTTGACAGTGATCGAGGCCAATTGCTGTGGGGTGCCAGTGGTGGCCGCGAATTCGCCTGGGCTGCGCGATTCGGTGATCGATGGACATACTGGTCTTTTATACCCTTATGGCGATGTGGAAGCATTGGCCGAGCGGATAATCCGATTGATTCAAAACGATTCGCTGCGGCAGCGATTGGCTCAACAGGGCATTCAATGGGCTCGCCAGTTCAATTGGGAGCACTCAGCTACGTCGATGCTAAATTTGATTGAAAACGTATTATCGCGGAGGAAATGATTCATGGAGTTGGACAAGCGTTTGAATAAGGTATTCGCTGCTTTCGTCTTGTTATTTTCACTGGTCATTTATTTGAGAACGATCGCACCAACTGTCTCATTTTGGGATTGCGGCGAGTTTATCGCCTGCTCGCGTATCCTGGGCATTCCGCATCCCCCTGGCGCGCCGCTTTACATCCTGATCGGACGTATTTTCAGTATGATCCCTTTTGTCCCAAATATCGCTTTGCGCGTGAACGTCATTTCATCGCTTTCCAGCGCTTTAACCGTGATGTTCGCTTATTTGGTCATCGTTCGTTTGATCACCATGTTCCGTGGGAAACCCAAAGATAGTTCCGATCGAATCATCCTTTATTCCAGCGGTGTGATCGGCGCACTGGCTTTCGCTTTCACCGATAGTTTCTGGTTCAATGCGGTGGAAGCCGAGGTCTATGCCATCAGTATGTTATTCACTTCTCTGGTCGTCTGGCTAATGCTGGTTTGGTGGGAAAAAGCGGACGACCCGCATAGCGACCGCTATCTCCTGATGATCGCTTACTTGACCGGCCTTGCTATTGGTGTCCATTTGCTGATGATATTAGCGTTACCAGCGATGATGTTTGTCGTCTATTTCAGAAAATATCCTCGATTAGAATGGCGGTCATTTTGGATTTTTTTAGGGGTTCTGGCGTTGGGATTCTTTGCCATTTACCCAGGAATTGTCAAGTGGATTCCAAACTTTGCGCTCTTTTTGAAGCGACAAACCGGGGGTGCAGTCACTGGTTTGTTTTTCTTCGCTGCCATCGTCGCCGTTGTGGCCTTGATTGCCTGGGCATTCAATAATAAAAAACGAATTACATTCCTTGCTTTAACATCTTTTTTGCTGATTTTACTCGCTACCTCCAGCTACCTGGCCATTTATATTCGATCGAATTTGAATCCCGAGATTGATGAAAACGACCCAGAAAATATGGAGAACATGGTCAGCTATCTCAATCGTGAACAATATGGCGATTGGGGCATCTTTCCGCGACGCTATCCCGGCTTGCTTTCTCAGCCTGAATTCGAACGAAGATTCCCGTATAGCAATTATCGAACCTACAATCTGGGCCGACAGCTCGATTTTCTCTGGAATTACCAGATCAAAGAGATGTATCTCCGATATTTCGGATGGCAATTCATCGGCCATGGCACGACGTTGGATGAAGAAGGCCGTATCAAGGAAAATTTCAGCTTATTGGGACTGTTAGGAATCCCATTCTTAGTTGGGATCATCGGCATGGTCTATCATTTTTCAAAGGACTGGAAGCATGCGTCGGTGATTTTGATGTTGTTCATTATGACCGGGATAGCGATCGTCATCTATTTGAATCAGGAGGATCCTCAGCCACGGGAGCGAGACTATGTCTATGTCGGCTCATTTTTTGCCTTCGCGCTCTGGATCGGCATTGGCGTATCGGCGATCACCGATTATTTCAAGAAACTCAGCCAAAAATTTAAACCTTGGGCGAAAATAGCCATGCTTGCTGCGGTGGTGTTATGCCTGTTTTTTATTCTGCCGATCAATTTATTAGCTCATAATTTTGAATCCCATGATCGCACCGGCGAATATGTGGCTTATGATTATTCTTATAACATTCTGCAAAGTTGCGAGCCGCACGGGATCTTGTTTACCAATGGAGATAACGACACCTTCCCATTATGGTATTTGCAGTTCGTGGAGGGAATTCGGAAGGATGTCCGCGTCGTCAATCTGAGCCTTTTGAATACCCATTGGTATATTAAGCAATTGCGCGACCAAGAACCTCGGGTGCCGATTAGCTTAAGTGACTGGCAGATCGATCGGATGGAGGCGGAATATTGGCCAGAGCCCAAAACCGTCCGCCTCGATGTGCCTCGCGAAGCTTACTTGCGCGACATTGGGGAGAGCGTCGAGCGAAAGCCATTGATGCAGAACATTGAAGAGCATCCACAGATCGTTTTCGATTTGAAGCCGACCCTGGATAATGTGGCTATTCGGGTCCAGGATAAAATGATCCTCAATATTATCGCCACCAACCGTTTTCAGAAGCCGATCTATTTTGCCCTGACGGTCTCTTCAGATAATCAGCTCAATCTCCAGGATTATCTGCGAATGGATGGACTGGTATTTAAGTTGGTCACTTATCCGACGAAAGATCTGCCGCTTTCTCCGACCCATTTGCGAGCTAACTTGCTCGAGAAATTTCAATATCGCAATCTGAATAATCCCAATGTCTACTTCAACGAAAATATCAAGGGATTATTGCGCAATTATCAGGGCGCCTTTTTCCAATTGGCGCAGTTCTATCTCCGCGAGCGCATGCATGATGATATGACTACAGTATTGGATAAATTGCAAACGATCATGCCCGATACCGTCATCCCTATTCGCAAAGAACTCCAATTTCAGATCGGGCGAATGTACTATTTTGCTGGTCAGCATGATAAATTCAAGGCAATTCTCTTGAAATTGATCGCACGCAACGATGTACCGATTGATGAAAAACTTCAATACGCTGAGATCTTCGTCCAAGCCTATCCTAATGAGGCTCAAACGGTAATAAAATTGGTTCAAAATTTAAATCAAGCGTATCCATCATTTCAGGACGCATATTACTGGTTGGCGCGCCAATACATCAACGCTAAGGATTATCAGAACGGAATTGATATATTGAATAAATGGTTGCTGCGAAACCCGAACGATAAAAGCACTGCTGCACAAATCGAACAACTGAAAAAGATAATGGAGACAGCACCAAAGGATACTGCGCCACACATGCCCACAGAATCGGATACTGCCTCTCAAAATTGACGAGGAAACTGATGGAACATAAACATTGGGTGCATCGGGTAGTTGCCTTTGGCGTTTGGGTGAGTTCTTTGGTGACCTATCTTCTCACCATCGCTCCGACAACGTCATTTTGGGATTGCGGGGAATTTATCACTTGCGCTTATATTCTTGGGGTGCCACATCCGCCAGGCGCCCCATTCTATATTTTATTGGGACGGATCTTCAGCATGATCCCATTGGCCTCCGATATTGGGCTCCGCGTCAATATTATTTCGGCCATCGCAACGGCGTTCACCACAATGCTCACCTATCTGATCATTGTTCGGCTGATTAGATTCTGGCGTCCTAAGCTCGATCGGCTGGAGGATCTGCTCATCGTGTACGGCGGAAGTGCGCTGGGAGCATTAGCGTTCGCTTTCTCTGAAACGTTGTGGTTTAACGCGGTCGAAGCTGAAGTCTATGCCATCAGTACCCTGTTCACTGTGCTGGTCTTCTGGTTGATTTTAGTATGGCATCAGCACGCAGAATCACCAGATAGCGACAAATATATCTTAATAATCGCCTATTGCATCGGTCTCGCAATAGGGGTTCATTTGCTCAACATCTTGGCGATCCCAGCGCTTTGCTTCATTTTCTTCAGCCGCAATCAGATGCTGAAATTGCGCGATCTCCTGGTGTTTATCACAATTGCCCTCGGTACGGCGTTCATAAGTCTGGCCATTTACATCCATACCAAACAACTGCTGTTCGCGCTGATCATCCCCATCGTGGTCAGTATAGCCATTGCGAGAAAGCGGCATCAATTTCCGATGCAATTTCGATTGTTGGTCTTCAGCCTGGTGGCTCTGGGAATCCTTGGTGTTGTCTATCCTGGGATCGTCAAATGGCTCCCTAATTTTGTTTTGCTCCTGAGTCGACAATTTGGCAGTCGCTTTGTGCTGATCTGGTCATTTACATCAGTGTTGGCTTTATTGTTAGCCATCGCGCTCTTGATCCATCTCAAAAAGCGCACTTTAATGATCATATTAACATCTTTGCTTTTGATCCTCCTTGGTGCTTCTACTTATACCAGCGTCTATCTGCGCTCCCAGTTGAATCCCGCCATCGACGAGAACGATCCAGAGACGCTTGAAAATCTGGTGAGCTACATTAACCGGGAACAGTATGGGGATTGGAGCTATGTGGAACGTCGCGCCCCATTATGGGAATATCAGATCAAAAAGATGTATTTGCGCTATTTGTTCTGGCAGTATTTCGGAAAGGGGACGATCCGCGATGCGCAAGGGTTAATAAAAGAGACCGTGAGCTGGCGAGGTTTATGGGGCATTCCGTTCTTATTGGGAATGATCGGCATGTTCCATCATTTTGTGAAAGACCGGCATCGGGCGATCGCTGTGTTGCTGCTCTTTTTGATGACTGGGCTGGCAATTGTGCTCTATTTGAACCAAACCGATCCGCAGCCTCGCGAGCGAGACTATGTTTACGTAGGTTCATTTTTTGCCTTTGCGCTATGGATTGGGATTGGCTGTGCAAGCGGGTTAGAGGCCCTTTCAAGAAAATTGCATGGTCTCTCTGCTGATCGACGCACAGCGCTGTTGGCTTTGGCATTCGCCTTGTTGGTTCTCCTCGTCCCGATCAAAATGCTGGCATTTAATTTTCATCAACAGGATCGCAGCGGCAATTATGTGGCATTTGATTACTCCTATAATTTGCTCCAGAGCTGTGAGCCGGATGCGATCTTGTTTACCAATGGTGATAACGATACTTTTCCGCTCTGGTTTTTGCAATATGTGAAGCAAATCCGACGCGACATCCGAGTGGTGAATTTGAGCCTTTTGAATACACCCTGGTACATCAAGCAATTGCGCGACCAGGAACCGCGCGTGCCAATTAGTTTGAAAGATGTGGAAATCGATCAATTAACCCCAATCTTTTGGCCTGAATCGAGGATCATCAAAATTCCAGTGCCGCCTGAAGTATATCAGCAGGAACTTCAGGAGTTGGAGCATCGAACTGAATTTGTCAAAAAAGCGAAAGAAGAGCCCCCTGAGATCATCTTTGAATTGGGGCCAACTTTTATTGGCAAGGCGATCCGCATCCAGGACTGGATGGTGCTGAACATCATCGCCACAAATCAATTTCGAAAGCCGATTTACTTTGCTGTCACGGTCTCCCGCGAAAGTATGCTCAATCTATCCGATTACTTGCGGATGGATGGCCTGGCTTATAAGTTGGTCACCTACCCTGGTCAGGAAATTTCGCCTGCACGTTTGCGCCGCAACCTGTGCGATGTGTTTCAATATCGAAATCTGGACAACCCTCGGGTCTATTATGATGATAGCACCATTGGTCTGCTGATGAATTATCGCATTGGATTTTTACGATTAGCTTATTTCTACCATCGGGAGAAGATGCATCAAGATTTGGTGGCAACTCTGGATGCCATGCAGCAGCGCATTCCGCCCGCGATTATCCCTTTGCCCGACCCACGAATTGCGTTGACGATCAGCGGGATGTATCTGGATGCTGGACATCCCACCAAAGCCGAACAAATCATTTTAGACTTGCTGGACCAGCAACCTGATTTTATGAACGCCTATTATCTTCTGTTTAATATCTATGCCGAAACGCGCAATCATGAGGCCGGCATCCTCATGGCCCGTCGATTATTAGCCAGGGACCCCAATAATGCAACGGCCAAATTTTGGTTATCCCGATTCGAATCGATGAACCAACAAACTCAAGATACTTTGCATAACAATTAGTGAACAATCATTCAATATTGTGACGAGTCTTTATCGAGTGATAAAAAAAATACTGATCCCTTTTATCAAAGTCCTGGTGAGCTTGACGCTCATCGTCCTGTTGTTATCCAAGCTTGGATTGCATCAAGTAGCCGCCCAATTGTCAGTAGCAAATCTCTGGTGGATCGCGCTTGCCACGTTGTTGTTTATAGCCAGCAACCTATTGGGTTCAATCCAGTGGTTCTGGCTATTGAAAAGTCAAGCCGTAGATATCCCGCTAAGCCGAGTGATCGCTTATTACCATGTCGGCCTATTCTTTAATAATTTTCTTATCGGCTACGTTGGTGGCGACGCCATTCGTATCTTTGACATCTCCAGACATTCCGGCAATTCATCGCTGGCTATTTCCACAGTGCTCATGGATCGCTTGATCGGATTTGTCATGCTGACCACGTTAGCGCTCGTTGCAGGGGTACTGTGGCATAGCATCTTTCAGTCGGATACCATTCTCCTGGTTCTCGGTGCGATCTTATGTTGCTGGCTCTTTTCATTTGTGGTGCTATTTCATGAGAGATTTGCCCGGCGTATCAGTTGGATTTTTCGGCTCCTTTTGCCTGTTCGACTCAAAAAGAAAATGAAACAAGTCTATGTGAGCATCAACTCGTTTAAAAACGAACAAAAATTATTGGTTCAGGTGCTGATTGTGTCGGCTGCAATTCAAACGCTCCGGATTGTGGTCCACTATTATGCGGCATTAGCCGTTGGGATTAACGTACATCTCAAATATTTTTTCATTTTTGTGCCAGCTATTGCCCTCTTATCCAGTCTGCCGATCTCCATCGGAGGAATTGGCATTCGAGAGACCAGTGGGGTCGCGCTGTTTTCCCAGATCAATTCAATCCCGGCTGAGGCGATCGTGGCAATGGAATTTCTATCCTATCTCATCGGATTGCTGGCCACTATCCCCGGGGGATTGATCTTTATGTTTAGGCCCGAGAGAATCCCGTCGGATCAGAACGATCAGCTATAAAAAATTGAAACCGCGGAACCCGTTCTGAATTATATTAAAAAAGTTAAGTGGGTCCGACCATTTTTTGAAAAAATTGTGAACGTCGAATTCAAAAAGCAATCACAAAGGCCACCGGGCAAGATAGATGGAATTATCTTTTGATGAGGTCTTTGATTTTCCCTGAAGTATTTTACAAAATTCATCTAAGCGAGGCATCATCAAGAATCTGCTTTCGAAAGATCCGTTTAAGAAATTTAGATGATCTTAGCAAATGAGGAGAGATGAAAATGAGAATGAGAAAACTATTTTTCATCATATTCAAATTCACCATGCTGGTTGGCATTATTATGCTCGGCGCCTGCATCAGGTCCAAGGCCCCGCTGGGTGTCGATCACGAGATCCGCGTGGTGGCTGATTCAACCGTGTGGAATCAAACAGCGCCATTATTGCGAGAAATTTTTGAACGCGTCGAATATAATCCCCAACCGGAGAAATATTATATCTTGATTCCAACGGATATGAATAATTTCAAGCGGTTTAAAAATATCCTTTTCATATCTACTTTGGATGCAACGGATGAAATATCGCAAAGTATCAATGCCAGCCTCAGCGAGGAGCACAAAAAAAAGATCGCTGCAGGCAATTTGATCTTTGTCTCCAAAGAACAATGGGCAAGTCCCCAGTTGGTTATGTTTCTTATTGGCCCTGATATAAACACCCTCAAGGATCGAATCGAAAACTTGCAGGCTGAGATCTTTTACCAATTCGAGGACTACTGGAATAAATTTCATGAAGCCACGCTTTACAAGTACAAAGAGCTGAAGGACGTTGAGCGCCATTTGCTTCGCAATTATGGATGGACGATTCGATTGCCGATCGATTTTAGACCCGAGCTCCAATCGGCCAGTGATCGTTTTATCATGTTTAAACGTCAGCCACCATTGCGCTGGATGTCCGTCTTCTGGATCGATGCGACCGATCCTTCGATTATCACCAAGGAATGGTGCATTGCGAAACGAAATGAGATCGGCAGAAAATTTTATGAAAACGAGATCGTCGAAGAACAATATGAACAAGTCATTGCCGAGGAAGTCGTTTTCTTAAATCGGCGTGCGATGAAACTGAAAGGTCTATGGAAAAGCGAAGAAAAGGTAGCCGGCGGTCCATTCCGCATGTATTGCTTTTTCGATCAACCAACCGCTCGGATTTATTTTATTGATATGCATGTCTTTTCTCCAGATTTCAGGCTCCGAAAAATGCATTATCTCCGCCAAATGGATATTATTGCCAAAACCTTTAAAACAAATTTGGAGATCAAATTGGAAGACATAAAATGAGCTTTAATTTTGAGGGATCATTGACATTCAAATTATGATGAAGAACCAGGCATGCTAAATGGAAGAGTCGATCAACTCGTTCTCAAATCGCAAATTGCTCGATCGTTTCCGAGCCGAAAAAGCAACTTTGTCAAATCAAAAAGAGAACGATTTCGGTCTATAGATTGACCTGAGTGAAAAATCAAACCGAGAACAGAGCCTGAGGAAGGTTAAAGGAAAAAATTGCCTAACCTTCAGCAATGACACGAGGGGATGGCAAATGGAGCACTTCGAAATTTTGGTTATCGCCGTGCTGAAGGATTGGGTCTGTTTCAATCGCCAGAAATTCTTCCACTTCGGTGAGATATAAAAAACCGCCAAGATAATAGTCACCCATTCCAAAGATCGGAGCAAATCGAATTTGAACTTTTTGCTTGTTGATGAGAGCATTAAATGCAATGGAATTGAATCGGATCCCCGTTCTGATGTTGTTCAATCCCTCGGTTAACCATTGAATCCCGTCGCCCAACGGCAGATCCAGAATCGATTGATTTAGCAATTCAGCTCGGCGTTTTCCAATAATCATCTCTGCCGCCAAATTGGAAAATATGATACGATGCTCAGCATTGCAGAAGAGGATCCCATCCGATAGACCACTGAGCAATTGCTCTAATAAGCTCTTATTAGAGAATACTTGACCGATCACAGAAGGTACCGCGGCGGTTTTCTGGAGCGTAAGAACCGCGTATTCAACCTCATCTTGCTGGTTTCGAATGGGACCGGCACGCACTGAAAACTTTCCAATCTGATCATCCCCTTCTTTCGTTGTTTGCAAGTAACTCCCAGAGCGAATGACTTCATGTATCAGACAAGTAAGCTCATCTTTTTTACATGATTCAAAATAGTCACCCAGCACTTCGCAACACATTTTCCCCAATACTTTAGAGCTTGATTTTCGAAACTGTTTGAAGAAAGCCTCATTTGCGGCCACGACTTGCATTTGTTTATTGATGATTAAAATTGGTTCAAAAGCAGCTTGAATGGTTGGGAGCAGATATGGAGCTTTTTCTTCAATTTCTGGGAGCGCAAAGAGAAGCTGTTCCTCAGTACGATTCTCGTTTTTTTCGGTTTTAAGCAGCGCAATTAGTTTATCAATGAAGTTCGGATTTTTGGTAAGACACGTCAAATATTTACCCGTCTCCCCAATGGTTTCTTCCAAGTGACCTTTGGGAGAAAGAAACACGAGTTTAGCGCCATTGCATCGGCCGATTATATCTCGGATCATGTCCCTTGTGGATGTGATGCCATCGCTAATATCCATCACAACGGCATCGCATTGTGCAAAATTAGAACGATACCAACTTTCCCGAACTGAAATAGCAAAATCGATCTGCAGTTGCGGGATTTCCTTCATTAGCCTGTCCTGAATTTGTTCTACCTCGCAGTAGCGAAAACCAATGAGCAAAAGTTTCATCGAAAACCCGAAGTTTGATGTGAGTTGCAAAAAACATTGGAATTGCCAACCAAGGAGCAGTACTAAGAAGCAATGATATTCAATAAATTATCGGGCACAAAAAATAATTCGCTTTCTAAGTCCAGCATGTCAATATAATGAATCGCTTGTTCTTTTTCAAGCTTATTTCTAAAAATTAACGAATATGAATAATAGCCAAAGATAATAATCAGTTAGCAATGGAAATTTTGATGATTTTGCCCATGACTAAACTGAGTAATTGCTGGCCTGCAAGATCAATGTTGTTAATATTTTTTTAAGATTTTTGAAGCGCCGTAAGAAAAGGGCCTGGGACTACAAATTTGGAAGAGGATGTTCACTCTTTCAATAGAGAAATAATTTGCCCCGGTATTTGCTCACGGTTGGCAATGGTCACTTCGAAGACATGCGTGTCAGCTCTAAATCGAAGCATCTGGGCAAACCAGGAGGCACGTTTTTGATAAGCCCCGAGCACGATTCTTTTGGAATTTAAGCATCTTAAAATCATCTGACAAAAGTGGTGTGCATCTCGTTCCATAAGACCAATTTCATCCATCAGAATGAGATCGCTGTTTGCAAGAGCCTCCGCTAAGCACGTTGCACCAAAATCTTCAAAAATGCTGATATTATAACGATAGATGTCGAAAAGATTATTCGTATTGAGCTCGACGTGAGCGAAGGTCTTACTCTCGCCAGAGAGTGATTCCAGAATAAATCCCTTTTTCACACCATGTTCGATGATTGGAACGGTGCGAAAGCCACCGATTTTTAGTTCCGGAAAAAAAGCGATCACGCGATTTAATATCGTGGTTTTGCCGCAATGAATCGCCCCAGTCACAAAAATATTTGTTATCTTCAATTTGGTTGACCCTACAATTGACAGAAATCCATACAAGCGAAACCATGGTGAACGACCGAAACAGATTTTAAAATCCATCTAAAGAATGCTCGCCCATCCATCTATCAAGTTTGCTTTAAAAATTAAGCACCATTAGTGATTTTGAAGGACAGGAATTGAAAAAGGCTATTTCCCAAAGAAGGTAGTGTTATCCTCGGTCATCACTTAGCGATGAAAGATCGTTCGTCTGTCCCAAGTAAATTTTTCGGACTCGCCCAGTCATGAAAAATAGCATTTTTGATTTATTTGCCAATTCAATAGCATCATATGACATATCTTAGCCCAAGGACATCTCTGATGCTTTCTTCGGTGCTTAGCAGGTGAGCGAAAAATAAATTTTTGATCTTAGAATCTCAGGTTTCCATAAAAAAGCCTCGGCTTATTTTTTGCCGAGGCTTGCTCTAATCCTCATTCACGGAAGCTGGTATCCTTATTCAGGATAACCGTCTCATTCCTCCCTAATCGCGCCTAAAGGAAGAGACACTTGATTTTGGTTGGGGGTTTAATTTTTTTTTTTCTTTCTGTCAAATATAGCAAATTGCTTTTAAAAAGTCAACACAGAATTTATTTTTTTGAAAAAAATCTCTGATACTCTTTTATTTAATTTCCCGATTCACCAATTCCCAGATTCAGAATTGAAATTGACGCTTGATCTACTTTTTGGGGGAGATGCGATTATAAAATTGGCTTGGAAAGGGGAACGAAATTTCATTCGAAATTCATATAGAATCTAATCAGTTCTTGTTGCAAAATTATCAAAACAGGATAAATTGTCATGCCTGCGCATGCAGGCACCTCATTTTTTGGTTGACTTAAACATCAGTTATAAAAGAGATTCCTGCATTCGCAGGAATGACATCGTTTCTTTTGATTTCCATTTTGCAACAGAATCTAATTAGGACTTAATCTGATGATTTCGGCGCCCAAGTTTTTAAAAATTCCAACACACGCTGCGGATGATGCCCTTTTTTGCTGCTCTCTAGGGCAGTATATTCAAGACTCCCGGTCTCCTGAGTATGAAGCTGACGGCCATCTTTATCTAATACAACTAAAACTGGAAAGCCATGCTGAAAAGGATTACCGTACCGTTCATTGAGATCCAAATTTTTATCGCGTTTTCCTACATCCACCATCACCAAAACGTAATTTCTCTCTAAAAATTTTCTAATTGTTCGATCCTGTTTGAACAGCCGATGCAGGCGATGACACCAGATGCACCAATTCCCACCGAACATCAGGAGAATATGCTTGCCCTGGGCCTGAGCTTTGATGATCGCTTTTTCGATATCTGCACGAGCGTCGGCTGTTTCGTCGTAAATTTTCTCCGCCATCATCTTTTGATCAGCGGTTTTCTTTTCATTAGAGCAAGAAGAAAAATTGAGTAAAATAAGCAGAAATGCAGAGCTCATGAGAGCGATAGTGAGTTTGCTTTTCAACCTTGGCTCCTTTCAAGAATTGATTGAGTAGTTGTATTGTTATCTATCAAAAGTTTATTGATTGCTACTGAATTATCGGGCGCAAGTTTGACTTCGTCCTCCATCAATTGCATAGGTCACCCCAGTAATCCATCCGGCTCGTGGCGAAGCAAGAAATAAAATGAGGTCGGCGATCTCCTCTGGTTGTCCAATCCGGCCGAGCGGATGAGTGGTTTTGCTGCGTTCCAAAAAAGCCTGATAGCTTTGTTCATCCATGCCGCTGTTGCGATGCAAGTTGGTGAAAGTTACTCCAGGGTTCACTGCGTTCACGCGAACCCCTTTGGCAGCAAGTTCCAAGGCCACGCACCGGGTAAATTGATCTAATCCTGCTTTGCTGACGCAATATGCCAATACATTCGGAAAAGCTCGCAGACCTGTTACGCTGGAAACGTTCACGATATTTCCCTTGCGCTCAATTAATGATGGAAGCGCCAATTGAGTGAGTAAAAAAATAGATCGAAGATTGATGTTCATCATATAATCCCAATCGGCGAGGCTTGTCGTCTCGATGCTGCCACTGCCGATAATGCCTGCGCTATTGACTAGAATATCGATCCCACCGAAGGCCTCAATTGTGGCATTAATACAATGATGAATTTGCTTTTCATCGGTGAGGTCAGCGAGGCAAATTTCAGCAGTGGTTCCAAATTCCCTGGCAATCTGAGCAACCGCCCTCAGCGCATCGGCATTTCGAGCCACAAGCATCAATTTCGCCCGCTCTTGGGCGAAGCGAAGGGCAGTTGCTCTGCCGATCCCGCTGCTTGCACCGGTAATTAACGCAACTTTGTCTTGAATTCCAAAGCATTCCATAGAAATTCCTTTCAATTATCAAACATGAGATCTCCATTGACGAATCGAAAACCCTGTATCTCAAGCTCGCGCTCCAATGCATGTTTTTGGGCCTCGGTCAAATTTGTCAGCGGCGCGCGAACCGCGCTCTCTTCAAACCCTCGCAGCGATAGGATATATTTGGTCGCTGCTTGAATGGGATATTGGGCAATTAATCGTCGAAATGCAGATAAGCGCGACTGCCAAATGCCCGCATCCCCATGATACTGTACTGCGCGATAGAGGTTCAGCACCAACTCTGGAACCGTATTGGCCGAAGCCGTAATGCTTCCCCCTGCTCCAAGTTCGAAAGCGGACATCAGCAGTTCATCACTCCCAACAAAGATATGAAGTCGACGATAACTTTCAATGTAAGACTTCAGTGTTTCCCATTTGCCCCCAGAATCTTTCAACCCGAGGAGATGGGGGTAGCTGAGCAATTCATCGATCACCGCATGTGTCACCGGGACATGGGTGTTTTGAGGCATATTATATAGAAAAATGGGATGGTGCACTCGATTCATGATCTCAAAATAATATTCGACAAGACCATTCTCGCTGATATTTTTAAAGTAATATGGAGCTGCAATAAGCACCCCATCAACTCCTAGCTCCTTCGCATAATCGCACAAACTAACGGTTTCCACGAACGAGCAACTGCCAGTTTGGGCAATGACTTTCAGATTGCTTTTGAATTTCATTACCCAGGAAATGACGTTTTTGCGTTCCTCAATCGACAATGAGGGAAATTCACCGTTAGTTCCCAGCACAACAATACCATCAATACCTTTCTCAATAAGAAATTCAATGTGGCGGCGTATAAAATCGAAGTTGATCCCTCGATCTTTTGGTGAAAACGGAGTCGGGATCGGCGCGAATACGCCAGCAAATTGCTCAAATACCATTGCTGCTTTCCTCGCATCTTTTATTGATCATTTTCCATTGGGCATAATCTTGTTTCAAATTTAAAAGAATTCTTTTAATAATCAACAAGAATATTGATCAATTTTTATCAAATTCAATAAAAAGCCAGTAGCCATTTTTTGTTTCAGGCAGAAACAAGTGTATTTCTAAAGATACAAATTTGTAAGAACTCGTAGCTGATGAAATTGGGGAGTTGAGAACATGGACAAAGTTTCTGAATCCAATGTGCTGATCTCTAAATGTCGTTTGAATAATGTGTAAGCTAAGCAGGTTTTCTCTGATTATAATAGAATTAATATTGGGATCGAATCAAAGCTGAAAATGATTAGCGATTATTGATTGCCAAAATGTAACAAATTTTAAGATCATGGAGGCATAGTGTTTGCATTGAACTGATGCAGTATAGAGAAATCGAATTGATGACCAACAACTTTTCAGCGGAATTAAAGGATTTGGAGCATGAAGATGGCACAAAGAATAAGAACACTGGCTGTTGTTTTATGGATCGTCGCGTTTCTTACGATGACCAATAGTTATTCCCAGGTGAAATGGTCGGATGAGATTTTCATCACTCAGGGAAATACGCCTGATTTGGTAATTGATCCAGCAACTGGTCAGCTTCATTTAACCGCGATGACCAATAACGGAGTGAAATATGTGATCACGGACCGAAATGGGAAGGTGCTCCATCAGGAGATGGTGCCTGGCACCGAAAATGATCGCGGCTTATGGCGGTTTGGAGCATCATTGGCAATCGACAGCAATAAAATGCCCCATATTGGTTTTCGAGAGAACGAATATGATAACTATTATGATGTGTTCTATACGTATAAAAAGGCCGGTGCTTGGACGAGTCCATTGAAAATCGCGGACAATGTTTATCGAGGCTATGTGGTTCGGTTAGCGATTGATGGTTCTAATCGAGTGCATTTTGCTCATGGATCAGTGACTGACCTAAATACCGTGCTCGGTCCGATCAATTACTACATCATTCAGGATAATAAAGTGATATTGAGCCAGAATGACATCCAACAAATTCGAGGGGATGAACGATTTGAATTGGATGTCACTTCGGCTGGGATCGTTGAACTGGTATCGGGTGATTTTTCTTATCCGCCGGAAGGTGGTCCTATTTTCTATTGGCGTTCCGGTTCTGCTGGTGGTAAGCTTGTTTACCGTGGGGACATTCATGATAGTGATGCGCGCGGCGGCGCCAACGGCTCGCCCGATCTCTTTATCGACGCTTCGGGAAAGGTTCACGTTTGTTACGGCGCCGAACTGGATAATTCGGTAATCAATGGTCCCACAGTCCGATATGCACGCATCGAAAACGGCAATAAGGTTCGAGACACCCGTGTCACAGCAAATGGGGAATTGACTGGCTGGAAAATTCCAGTAGGGGTGGCTTCTCTGGCTGCCAGTGAAGATGGATCCAAGATCGTTGTCGCTTACCTGGCTTCAGAAACTGGACCGCTTTATGCCCGACTTTCAGAAAATGGCGGTCTGAGCTGGGGGGAGCCCGTCCGGCTCGCTGATGGCTGGAATACTACGGATGCCAGAAACAAGCATATCGTTCGAGCCTATCGGAGCAACTTTTATGTCATCTATCCCGCGACATCTGGAATTAAATTGAGATATCTGAAGCTGACGATTAATCAACCACCTGTTGCAGAGGTTGCTGGCCCGTATAAAGGGACAGAGGGTTCGGCGATTCAATTTGATGCTTCGAAATCATCAGATCCAGATGGTGCGATTGTTAGCTATCTCTGGGATTTCCAAAACGATGGCAAATGGGACGATACGACGACTGTGCCCACGAGCAGTCATATCTATCCGGATGACTTTAATGGAATGGTGAAAATCAAAGTCATCGATAGTGAGGATGATTATTCATTAGATAGCGCGAACGTTACCATTTCAAATATAGCACCAACTGCGGAGGCTGGAGGCCCATACAATGGCAAGTGGAATCAGATGATCAATTTCATCGGCTCCGCCACAGATCCAAGTCCAAATGATGCATTAGTATTGACGTATGAATGGGATTTGGATGAGGATGGGATTTTCGAGACGGTTGGGAAAAATGTGCAGCGAAGCTATAGCGCTGGCGAGAAGCATAAAGTATGGCTGCGAGTGAAGGACGATGATGGTGGTGTTGGACTGGATTCTGCACTGGTCACCATTGCGAATGAGCCTCCAGTTGTCTCCCAGATACCAAATCAGTCGATTCGGAAAGGAGGATCGTTCAATAAAATCAACTTGGACGATTATGTGGCAGACCCCGATAATCTGGACGATCAAATCCGCTGGAAGGTGAGTGGCGTTCAACGGGTGAATGTCAACATTGTGAATCGTGTGGCTGAAGTATCTGTGGTGGATCAGAACTGGGTAGGGAGTGACACGGTCTTGTTTATCGCCACGGACCCAGGAGATCGGAGCGACACATCCGCAACGGTTTTCACAGTGACCCCGTCAAATCAACGACCGGTGATCTCAGCTATCCCTGAGCAGATCATTTTGGAAAATGAGCAGTTCGCTGCCGTGCATCTGGATAATTACGTCACTGATCCCGATAACGCCGATGATCAATTATCATGGAGCTTTCGTGGGAATAATAAACTGATGGTATCGATCATCGATAGGATTCTGAAGGTCGCAGTTCCTGATTCTGAGTGGGCTGGCACAGAGGTTTTGACCCTCGTGGTTGCAGATCCTGAGGGATTGCGTGATAGCACCAAGGCCAGTTTTACAGTGATTGCCTTAAATGATCCTCCAGTAGTCACTCGGATCCCAGACCAGCGAATTCGCCCAGGCGAAACGTTTCGGCCAATTAGGCTGGACGATTATGTGTTCGACATCGATAATAAGGACGAAGAAATTCAATGGTCAGCTTTTGGCGCTCTGGAGTTGGTTGTTTCCATCACGAATCGAATTGCCACGATAACAGTGCCGAATAGCGAATGGCAGGGGAGTGAGACCATCATCTTTTATGCCCGCGATCCCTACGGCGCAACTGGAAGCTCGATTACCACTTTTACGGTATCGAATTCTGCTGATGTCTCGCACCAAGATAGCGCTTTGCCCGCTGAATTTGCGCTATATCCGAATTATCCCAACCCATTTAATCCAGAGACAACAATTGGATACGATGTGCCAAAGCTAAGCCATATTCGGATTACGATCTACAATCGATTGGGGCAACGGGTTCGAACCTTGGTGGACCAAACTAAGCCGGCCGGCCGCTACAAAGTTATTTGGGACGGGACCGATGATTTCGGAAATAGATTAACCAGTGGCGTTTATTTTTATCGATTAGAAACCGATGGTTTTCAGGCAACCAGAAAAATGATCTACGTGATGTAGCTGGCTTTTGCCAGGGCCGTCCTCCTCTCTGGCAAATTGGCTGGCAGCAAACCAAAAAGAGAAGACCAGGCTCATAATTTGAGTCTGGTCTTCTTTATTTCTATCGGCAAATTGCCAAGGGAATGAAAAATCAAAACGCGAAACGGCTTATACATTTGAATGGCTTTCAGATGAATTCCATTCAATTGGGAGAGCGGATGGCAATCTGTCTTTTCCGCTCTATCAAGCTGTAAAAAACTGGAATCGTGATCAATACAAATAACGTGGAACTCGTTAATCCGCCGATTGTTGATAGCGCCAATGAGAACCAGATGCTGATCTTTTCTTCAGCAAATAGAACTAAAGGCAACAAACCACAAATGGTTGTACCTGTGGTCATCAGAATCGGCCGAACGCGATCTGTAGCGCCTCTTACGATCGCCTTAACTAATTCCATCCCTTGACGTCTTAATAAATTTATATGATCAACAAGAATGATCGCGTTGTTAACCACAATACCAGAGAGAAAAATGACACCAATATAAGCGGAGCGATCGAAATTGGTTTCTGTCAAATAAAAAATCAGAAAAACGCCAACTAAGGCTAACGGGATGGTCAGAATAATAATGAATGGCTGGCGCAGCGATTCAAATAGCGCCGCGGTAACCATAAACACCAACAAAATTGACAGCGCTAACACGCGATAGATTTCGCGTTGTTCCTCACCTTTCATGAAGCCCCAGGTCTCGCGTGTCAGTTCATAGCCAGGGGGCAGGTGCGTGGTCTTGATGATGCTTTCGACCAGCCGATCGCCTAATTTCCATGGTCCGCGATACTCAAAAGTGATCCAGCGCTGATATTGCTGATCCTCACGGACGATCTGGGACAACACTTTTCGCTCTTCGATGGTGGCGAGCCGCTCTAATCGCACCGACTCCCCATTGGGGGAGCGCACCACGGTATTTTTCAAATCCTGCAAATTGAACTTCTGAAAACCAGCCATTTTAATCCGAAAATCTATCTCCTTGCCATCGATCTTCAAGCGCTGCCAATCCAGACTTTCCCGCAAATATGTGCGCAACTGTTGCAGCACTTCATAGTTGGAAAGGCGATATTTCGCCACCTCATCGCGATTGAGTTTCACAACCAGTTCGGAGCGATTCTCCCACCAGCCCCAGCCGCTGCTGCTGATATCAACATCTCTCACTCGGCTATAACACTCTAATCGTTGCCCTACCTGTTCGGCGATTTGTTTCACCTGATTGTAATTGTACCCTAGCACTTTCAGACGGAAGTTGGCAGCTTGCCCTCCGCCTCCGCTATAAAAGCCAGGTCCAAAACCATATACACCAATGGATAAGCCTGCCAATTGCGTGGCCGCTGCGGTCAGGTTTTCTTTGACGATCAACGGCGTGGCAGTGAATTGCAGCGAATCCGGAAAGTAGACCCGAATATAAGCGTGCTCACGCGTAACCAGAGAACCAAATTTTTCCACCCCCTCTTGTTTGGCAATTTTTTCTTCGAAGAAACGCGCTACTTGATCGGTGCTTTCAATATCCGCCCCCCCGGGCATGTGAATAGAAACGGCAATATATGTATCCCCACCCCAGCCGCTCCAGATGCGACCTTTAGTCACATATTTATCAAAAATGAGGTAGCTGGCAATAAAAAGTAACATCGTCGCAATTACTATGACCCATCGATGATGCAGCGCCCAAGTCAAAAATCGCTGGTAAACATTCTGACCCCATTCCACGATGCTGTCAATCGACTTCCCCTCTTCCAGAGCCATGGGCTCTCGTTTCAAAACCTGAAAAGAAAGGCTCGGAATTAGTGTGAATGCGACCAGAAGAGACGACAGTAGCGACAGCCCCACAGCCATCACAAAGGGGACGTAATACAGCCGCAACTCGCCAGTCAAATAAAGAAATGGCACAAAAGCGACCACCGTAGTCAGCGTGGCGGCCATAATTGCCAGTGTCACTGCAGCGGTCCCCTGGTGGCATGCATCGTACAATGGAACACCACGGCGCCAATATCGCTCAATATTATCCAATACCACCACGGAATTATCCACCAGCATCCCAAATCCCAACGAAAGCCCAGCCAACGTGAGCAGATTCAGCCCGATTTTCGCCGCATAAAAAAAGTTCATGGTAAGCAGAACCGAGAAAAAGATCGTGGTCAAAATGATCAGCGGCATTCGCAGCTTGTGGAGAAACAGCAAAAGCACCAGAAAGATCACCAGCACCGAAAAGATCGAACGAAATCCCAGATCCCGTAATTGCTCTCTGATCGCCTCGCTTTGATCGGATAACTTGATCAATCTCATGCTCGGCGGGAATTTTTTCGATAACTCATCGATCTTTTGGAACACTCGATCCGCAACTTGGATCGTATTGGTGCCAGGCTCACGAATAATGTTGATCCGAATCGCAGGGTTGCCATTGATCCGACTGAGGTTGGTGGCATCCTGAACATTGCGCACCACCGAGGCCACATCTTGGATGCGGATTAATTGTTGTTTATCAGTCCTGATGATCGCCTGAGCAATTTCGGTGAGCGAAACTAATGGATTGCGAACCACCAGATCGAACCGATAATCTCCTTCTACCAAATGCCCCACCGTCTGTTCAGCAGAGAGCTCCCGAATCGTCTGTGCGACCTGTTGATGCGTGATGTCAAATAAACGGCATTTTGATTCATCGAGAATGACATGAATCTCCTCGTCGAGGCCACCCTGGATCTCTACTTCCGCCACTCCTGGAACACTTAGTAAAGGCCCTCGAAGATGCTCCAGCGCATATTTCTTCACCTCCAATGGCGAGAAATTCCCGAATAATTGGTAAGACAAAAATTCGGAGGTCTGAAATTCTTCTGGGATATATTTGGTGATCCTGGGAGGTGAGGTGCCATAAGGTAAACTTTTTCTGATAACGGCCAGTTTCTCGTTGAGCTCCAATGCCACAAAATCGGTGCGTGCACCTTGAATCAACTCGATGTCTACCTGGGATTCTCCCTCACTGGATACCGAGCTCACTTTCCGCACATCGGTCAGCGTTTGTGCCACTGCCTCAATCGGTGAAGTTACGTAGGCCTCCACCATTTCCGCCGAGCTATTGAACCAGCTTGTGGTGACTGAAAGCTTCGGATAATCCACCTCGGGTGTCAATTCCAATGGCAGACGATAGAGCGACATCAGGCCAGTCACCAGAATAGCGAGGAAAAACATCAGTACCGCAGTCGGACGGTTGATGGCAAATTTGATCAGACTCATTTGTTCGTGAGAAAAATGGTAATTGGGTAATCAGGTAATTTGGGAATTGGGTAATAAACTGGTTTTCCATTTCATTTCAAGCAACAACTTAATTCGTTAATTTAACTACCTAATGGTCAGAACTGTTCACTGCTGGTATGTTTTTGATGATTCACCGCTGACCACTAACCATTCACGACTCAGCACTCACCACCAACCACTAATCCCTCACCAGCATCTGCTCCTCACACATTCTCCGATATAAACCCACCTGCCCAATCAATTCCTCATGCGTTCCCATTTGAACAATCCTGCCTTTATCTAGCATAATAATTTTATCTGCGGCAGTTACAGTAGAGAAGCGGTGCGCAATGATGAAGCTGGTTTTGCCATTGGTTTTTTCGAACATCATTGCTATGATGGTTGCTTCAGGGGGGGCATCGAAAGCCGCGGCGGATTCCTTAAGTAAGAGCTTGTCAGGCTTTTCTAGTAATGCTTGGGCGATGAACATGCGCTGTTTCTCTTCTGGAAAAAGCTCTATACCACGTTTGCCGATTTTAGTGCAGTAACCTTCGGGTAATTGGCCGATAAATTCGTGGGCATGAGACAGCTTGGAAACCGCATAGACTTCCTCATCGATCGCTTCTGGTTTGCCATATCTAATGTTAGTGATGATAATCTCATTAGTATTAAAAAGCCGTTAATAGGCCTTCTTTTCAAATTAAAGGGTACCGTGCTAGCAATCCTAATTGGTTCATATGAAAATGTTAAACCAAAATAGTGCTCGCTTTAAAATCGAGATAAAAGGATGGCTTTTTAAAAACGTTTGTCTTGGTCAAAAATTTGTTGAGCATCCATCCTTAGAATCCCATCTTCCACTTTGCCACGGTAGTGTCTTCTACAGTATAGATAGACTTTTCGGTGAAATATGCAAATCGGCATTTCTCAGGGATCTCAAACGATTCAAGATAAGCCCCGTCAGCAGTCCGATAAGTATCTACTACCATTCCTTTTCGCCCGATAGAACCAGCCCAAGAAAGTATATAGATAGTGGAATCAATGACATTCATACTCAAAGCTGCCAAGGGAGCTTTTTGATCGATTCGCATACCTGATCCCTTAGCAAAAACTTCTATCTTTGGAAGCGGGATTCGATCAATGGTTTCTACAAAGAAGCGTAGCACACCCTGCGAAGAAAAAGAAGCTATCAGCCCAGCGCGAACAAAAGTGAAATATAATGCGTTATCGTTTCCGATTTCAATCCACCCATCTATTAGAAGATGAAGTTCATCTTGATTTGGCAAAAGCGAACCAAAGGAAGATTGCAGCTTGCCAGCTGCATTATACTTTTCAAATAAATGCGTTATAGGGATGGCTGGCATTATGATAAAATCGCCGCAATTAAGAAGGACAATTCGCTGAGGCAAACTTTTTAGACGGATGGTCTGCTTAATAGAACCATCTGGATTAAATATAGTAATGATTCCGGCGATAGGGTCACAAATCCAAACATCTCCGTTCATTGCCACCGTAAAATCGGTAGGATTTAGTAACTCTCCAGGCCCCTGTCCCTTGCCTTTTCCAAATCTATTGCTGAATCTCCCCTCTGGGCTAAATTTCTTTATGGTAAAATCCCCCCCATCTAGGATATAAATATTTTTAAATTTGTCTACTTTGACCCAATAGGGATTGAAAAGAGCATCTTCGGAGCCTAAACCTATCGTGAATACTTTCATAGCGTTAGCTGGTTTGAAACGACGATTTGCTGAATTCTGAGGTTTAGCACTCGGAAGTTTTTGCGCAGTTGTTTGGTTGTGAATGACTTTTACGAAGCGATCATTATCGCTAGCAAAATGGCCTATTATGAGGCCTACAAAGATAAGTAGTCCAAGAACTATTACAAACATTCGCGGCTTAAACATGATTTTTACCTGTTTGATTTGGATTTAACATTCTGTGCATGAACCAACGCTGCAAAAAGGACTAAATCTACCTTGATTGAAGACCTCACACGAATATTTAGACGCAGAAAAGCGGTCATCACTGCATTAGAGATGTCGGGCAGCTGCAGCATGACCGCGAATTCTTTACCTAGAAACAATCAATTAACTACTGGGGCTGGTGGTGGCGGTGGCGGTGACTGTGGCTGTGGGCTCCGAGTGTAGCATAGCACAAAAGTACCTCTGCAGAGAAAACTAGCGCACTTAAGATCACCGCCTGCGCAGCTTAACTCTGTACACTTTATGCATTCTTCTGCAGCTCCAGCTATTTTGACCAAAAGAGGACCTCCTGAACCCCAAGTGCCGAGGCTTAACCCCAAAGCTATCATCAGCAGTATTGCGCACATTATGAATTTTAATTTTTTCATATTGCACCTCCTATCTGCTCGAATGTTTGTTTAATTCCAATTAAGCATAATTAGCGAGAATTTAACTTTCGATTTGACCAAATAACAATTGATAACAACAGCAGGACCAAATCTTGAACGATATGAACCGGACCGATAGTTTGGCTTCCAAAGGGCAGCATGCAACCGCAAGCCGAATTAGATCCTTTAAGATAAGCCACAGAAAGGACCACGCCAAATAATACTAAAAGAATGCTGCTACTTATCGCTGCCAGTTTTCTACAAG
>JAPDPQ010000038.1 GCA_034506395.1 candidate division KSB1 bacterium
GATCTTTTTGAACTTCAAATCCACTTTATTGGCGGCAGCAAATTGGGCAGCGGTCTCATTGATTTCAAAGGCAAAATCCCAGCCCAGCACATCGATGCCGTTGCTGGTGAGCTGCGATTCTTTGCCCACAATCTTCCAAAATTCCTGCACCATATTTTTGATGTCCGTGATGGTGACAGGCGCCTCCACGGAGCTGACATGCACCAAGCGGCCTGCCTTGACGCCGTGCAGCCAGGTATACCCGCTGAGCGGCACGGCATGATAGAGCTGCAAGATAAAATGGCGGTATTGCTGTTCCACCGACGCCTTGTTCTCGGCGCTCTGAAACTCGGCGCCCAGCCATTGCTGGCGCTCATATTTGCCCAGGTTTTGCACCACAAATGGCCTCACCCCAGGAATACCTAACAGCCGCTTGCGAGTGGTGTGAATGGCAAATCGGCCCAGGTCACAGGCGATCCAACGGCGATTGAGCTTTTCGGCTACGGCTGGCGTGGTGCCTGAGCCGCAGAAACAGTCTAAAACAAGATCGCCTTCATTGGAACTAGTTTTAATTATTCGTTCAATTAATAGCTCTGGTTTTTGAGTAGGATAATTTAATTTTTCCTCACCTTGAATTGTTCGAATATCTTGAATGTCAAGCCAAACATCATCTAAAACTACACCTTTCATCTCATCAAGATAAAATTTTATTTGAATATAGCCGCTTTCACTCTCAATTATTCTTCCTTGCTTTCTAAGCTCTTCAATTGCTTGATTTGATCTTGTACCCTTGGGCTGTAAACGATATCTTCTTCCATCTTTTTCTCTGTAAATAAATTTTTTGTCGATGTAATCTTGTGAATATTCGAGATATTGTCTATTAAAAATTACATTAGAATTTTTTGAATAAAATAATATACTATCATAGTTTCTTCCAAATTGTCCACCTACAGCTTTTGCTCCACTCATTGTCGCTCTTTTCCAAATAACCATATTTCTGAAATTTTCATAACCAAAAATCTCGTCCATTATAATCTTTGCATAATGAATCATTCGCCAATCCAAATGCACATAAATTGAACCATCTTCCGCTAACAATTCCCTCAACAAAACAACCGTCTCATAAAACCACTGCAAGTACGAATCCAATCCCCGCCCCCAGGTATCCCGATAGGCTTTTTGTTCGATAATGCTCGGCTGCTTGGTAAATGTGGTGGTTTCATTTTCTTCGGTTTCGGGATTATCAGGGATGGTGGCGGAGAAGGAAAAATCAGCGCCCGTATCGAACGGCGGGTCGATATAGATCAGATTCACCTTGCCCGCAAATTCGGGCAGTAGCGAGGGCAGCACATATTTTTTATCGCCCCAGATCAGTCGGTTGCGCCATTCGGTGGGCTTGCCCTGGGCAAATAGGTCGAGAGTTTTCTGGCGGTCGGCAGCAGATTCATTCACGGTCTCAATGGTTTGAAACGGCAGGGCGATTCTTAATGGTGCGGTTTTCTTGCCGTCTTTATCGTATTTGCCCTCCCAGATCAGTTCGGTCATGGGGGCTCCTTTTGTTTGGTTCGTGGGTAACCATAACGATTCCATAACGATTCCTAATCCTCCAAGGATTAGGAATCGTTTGAAAGGATTCTTAAACCTTAGAGGTTTAGGAATCCTTTCTTTAGTTAGAGGCTCTAACGATTCCTAAACTTTGAAAGTTTAGGAATCGTTATTTTTTAAATATAAATATACAAAACTCTTCCAATAATGTCAAGCGGCAAGGCAGGCTTACTGCAACATTTGGTATGCTAGAGATTCATTTTGAAGCTTGAGATCAATAAAAATTACCGCAGAAAATTAGTTTCCTCGACTCAACCATGTTTTGCACTTCGATCCGATAAATATACATTCCAGAAGCAAAACCTTCGGCATTCCAAACATAGCGATGGTCGCCTGGCAGAAGTATTCCTGAAACGATGGTCGTTACAATTTCGCCCCGGATATTGAAGATCGCTAATTTTACAAAAGAAGCTGCAGTCAATGAGAAGCCAATGGTGGTTGTGATGTTGAATGGGTTGGGGTAGTTTTGATGCAGCTCGAAGGATGGAAGAAACTGGCCATCTTTTTCTATTCCAACTTTTGATGGTTGAACGTTCAGATCAAACTGATCTCCAGCTTTCAAACAATGCAGTCGCGCGTTGACCAAACCGCGATAATTGGTAGCCCGATTGCCAGTGCGGGTATATCTGGTACAATAATGGGTCGCGCTTTGGGTGTCGAGGACATAGACTAGGCCATTGTTCACTGCTAATATTCCATCTTCGGAGATTTGCGCAACAGCATTGAATTCAGGGCGATCGCTGTCGCCATTCAAATAAATGGCACGATAACCAGGTTTCTCCGCAATCCCCCAGATTCCGCCGACCCAGCGATTTTCGTAATAATAGGTTTCATTACGCGAATTCTCCCAAAGGAGCTTGTGGATGATGACCGAATTGGGAACTTTATTTTCGCCAACGGATTGGGAGAGCTGGCCACGCCATGCAGCCAGTTGCTGGCTAGTGATGCCATTGATTACCACGCTGCCCAGATTGGGAGCATTGTCATCAGTTCCGTTCAAATTGACCATAGAAAATTGATTGTTGATTTCAAACTGAGTGACTGGCTGCAAATAGGGACCAGGCTCGACCAGGGTTCTGGTCTTGAAATTGAATACTGCACCACGGGTCAATTCATGAAACACGATGTTTGTAAACGTGAGCGGCTGACCCGGTTTGCAGTCGATCTTAGAATTATTGCTTCGATACAGAATGGTAACGGTGCCATCGCCGAACACTGTGCCGTTGCCCGCTGGATCGATGCCCATGGCGGTATTTTCACAAACGCCGACGCCCATGAGATCCGCTTGGCCATTATCTACGATGCGCCGGGCGAGCATGGCTACGATTCGAGCCAATCTCCCTCGTGGATGAAAATGGGAGTCGGTCAACACATTTGGCAAGATTTTCAAAAAATCGTCAGTTAAATGAACTCGGGAATGATAGGGATTATAGGCGACATCTTCGGGATAGGCTGTGCCGAATTTGGCATCGAATACCACCTCTCCCAGGACTGCCAGTCCCGCGCTGGTACCGCCGATCGCTCCGCCGTTCTGGAAAACGAAGTGGATGGCCTCTTCCACCAACGTGCCATTCCAGGCATCAACATATTTCCACTGATCTCCCCCTTCGATGAAAATACCACTGGCGGAGATCAATTTGAAATAGGTTGCTGAGTCATTGGCCACAGTCCGATTGGGGATGCGAAAGGCTTCGGAGGTGGTTGCTGCGCCGAACGACTTGAAATACTGGGGATACCAGTCGCTCACGGCATCGACATCGATGTTGATGATCTTGCCCGAATCAGCCTGCTGCACGAACCAACGATACGGCTCATCGGACCAATCGTTATAATTTTCTCCGCCGCCACCGACCAGCAGCAGTGAGCCCTGTGCCAACAGGGTGGCTGGGGCGATAAAGATGATCGATAAAAACCAAAATTGTTTTATCATGAGAAGTCCTTGCTTTTGGCAATGCTGTAATAGAACGCGGATGACGCTGATTACGCGGATTTACGCGGATAAAAAGCAATGGAAAATCCGCGAAGATCAGCGTGATCCGTGTCATCCGCGTTCCATAATCTTTTTTGATTTGCTTCAACTCCCCGGAATCGTCTCATCCTCCCGAACTTTCGGGGCGATGGCAAAACCTGTAAAGCCATAGATCAGGGCGAAGACCACTCCCAGATAGCACATGAACGCCCAGGGCGCATAGTCGAGGGTAGCGACGCCCAGCGTTCCGGACATGTAGATGCCCGCCATGCTCCAAGGGATGAGCGGTACTACAACCGTACCCGAATCTTCGGTGGTGCGGGATAAATTTTTGGCTGCCAAATTCCGTTGTTTGAACGCTGGCGCAAAAAGTTCACCAGGAACGATGATGGAAAGAAACGAACTGCCTGTGATGAGCGCTACGGTGACGCAACTGCCGACGACGCTGGCGATCAACGAGCCTGTGCTTTTCACGATCTTTAAAAGATGATCCAAAATGACGTTGAGCATGCCGGCCTTTTGCACGATGCCGGCAAAGGCAAAAGCACAAAAGGCAATGAGGGTGACACCCATCATGCTCATCATACCCCCACGGGATAGCAATCGATCGATTTCAGCAACACCAGTGTCGGCAGTGTACCCAACGGTCATGGCGTTTAAAATTTCCTGAAATGATCCCTTTTGGAAAAACAGCGCCAGTAACGACGCCAGTGCCGACGCCGCCACCATACCTGGAATCGTCGGCAATTTGCGCACCGCAAAATATAAAACCACAACAGCAGGCAGCAGCAGCAAAATATGAAAATGAAAGTTCATTTGCAGCGTTGCAAGGATTCGCTCGAGCTGCTCCTTTGGCAACGCCGGTCCCTCAAATTGAAGGCCAACTACAAAGTAGATGGTCAGTCCGATGATCCAGGCAGGCGTGGTTGTCCAAAGCAAATGGCGGACATGATCGAAGAGATTGCTCTTGGCCGCAATGGGAGCGAGATTGGTAGTGTCTGAAAAAGGAGAAATTTTGTCGCCAAAATAAGCGCCCGCCACGATAGCGCCAGCCGCTGCGCCCAGGGGGATGCCCAACCCCTGAGCAATACCGATAAATGCAATGCCGATGGTGCCCACCGTTCCCCAAGAAGTCCCCGTGACCAACGAGATCACGCTGCATACCATACAAGCGGTGACCAGAAAAAATTTCGGGGAAATGAGTTTCAAGCCGTAGAAGATCAGCATCGGGATGGTGCCTGAAGCGATCCAGGAGCCGATCAACATTCCGACGCAGATGACGATGAGCATAGCGGGCATGGCCTGGCGAATGGACTCCACGATACCTTGCTCCAACTCCCGCCAAGTGAAGCCGAGCCATTTCGCCAGAAGTCCTGCCACTGCCGCCGAGCCGATTAATAAAACCTCAGCCCTGATTTTCAGGACACCATACCCAATGCCCAGAAACAGCCCCATGGTGATCAGGGGAATGAGGCTGATAAAAAGAGAAGGTTGTTTATGTTTACCATTGCTGAGCAATTTGCAACCGATCGAACCCCTAAGATAGAGCTATTTTGATCGCACTTTTTTAAAAGCTGATCCCAAACGAGATCCGATGAACATCTGGGAGTATCTCATAAACGGAATAAGCATAGTCAATTCCCATAAGAACCCCAGAGACAAAGGTTGTTAGACCACAGCCCAAATTATATTGTTCATCGTCATGGTTCAACCGATAGCCACCCCTAAAAAATATACGATCGTAGAAAGAGATTTCTGTGCCAAGATGGAGCCGCTCGCGATTATCGTTCGGATGAACCGCATCGATGGCTACAATCGCTTTGGCAAATGGCGATTTTACCAGGTCCATGGCAAGGCCAAACTCGAAATTGAGCGGCAAGGGATACGTTTCAGTCTCAAGCCGTGTTGGCACAAGCCGGTTCGGGAAAAAAGGGTGTTCATCGTATTTGACCTTCAGATCTGGACCATCGAATCTCATGTCGGGGCCAAAATTGGTCATGCTCATGGCGATCGTCAAATTTCGGAAGGGCAATTGATATTGCGTGCCTACATCGAACGATATGCCATTAGCGGTTTCATTCCAAATGCGCTGTTGGATATATCTGGCGGTGAGGCCGACACGAAACCGATCAGTAAGGTTTCTGCCATAGCTGATTCCCAACGCCAAATCCATAGCATCAAAAAATCGGCCAGTGCCCATAGGCGCAAATTCCGTGGTCACTTCCATTTCATCCATTCCCAAATAGACCATACTGACCGAAAAAGCGCCAATACTGCCTCCATTATAGATATAACTGGCAGCATTGACATCGAAAGTATCGAACCATCGGGTATGAGAAAAATGGGCAGAATGGGTTTTTGATTGGGCAATTCCAGCAGGATTCCAGAAGACAGATGTTGCATCCTGACAGACGCCAACGTAAGCACCGCCCATCCCTGCCGCTCGGGCACTGATCGGAATTTTCAAAAATTGCGCGCCGCTCGTCCCTAAATTCGGGTTTCGAGCAAAAAGCTGAGTCCCCACCAGCACAATTACTGCAAAGATCAAATATCGACTAATGTATTTCATAATCAAACCTCGGTTTGAATGTTCTCAATCATTCGTCTCGCCCGCTCTGGTTATCGGCATCAGAATCGCCATACCATCGCGGTTTTTCCTGTGGTGCTTAGCAGCTTTGTTATAGCTAATGCACCATTATTTGATGACGGCAAAGGTGCTTTTAAACTGGGCTTTATCCGTTTTCACGATATAAAGATAAACACCTGAAGCAATCTCTCGCCCGCCATCGCTGCGCAAGTCCCATGTTTCAGTGCCATGAGCTGCATTGTGCTCAATTGTTTTGACCCGATCTCCAGCGATCGTGAAAATATAAATGGTGCACTGTGGCGGCAGATTGATGAACTGAATTTGCCGAATTGGCTCGCGCCGCAATTCGCCGAACTCGGGTTCGTAAAGCGATGATACTAGATAAGGATTAGGCACGACACGAATTTGATTCAATTCGCTTTGGACCCGAGAAGGATCGAGGGTTGAACCTTTAATTTTGAAGCGATACGCATCCCGAATCGTTGGCATGACAGGCACTACGGTTTCCACAGCGAACGCATTGCCGGGCCCAGGAGGTGCGTTCGGTTCAAATTCAATTCGGCCGCGAATGCCATCGAATTCAAATGTGTCTAAATTGTAGAGTGAATCAATCGTAGTAGCAGCACCAGCAGCATTGGTGATTTGTAAAGAAACAAAGCCCTTGCCATTTGGATCAAACCCCTTTGCAACGATCGTTATCAAATATGTGTTGTTCTTAACTAATGTTTGATCAACCACAGAAAAAGCGATCGTTACTTTATCTGTGCCTCCTACACGCGAAACGCTTTGGATCACCTCTGGTGGGACCAGGCTAAAAATCACGCCATCACGGGTTGTATGTTGCTTCTCCAACAAAAATGGCTGAGGTGCGACCACTGTATCCTGGTTATTGCGGATGACATATACTGCGAAGTTATAGGTCAGATAATCGCCAGCTTTGGGCAAAAATTCTGGAGCTGCATTGGGATCAGGGTCCTCCACTCTTATCCTCATCCCGGCAGTGAGCGAATATGTGGTCCCGGATCGGTAATTTCTCGGATCAGAGCCAATGTAATCTCCCGTATTGAGATCGATCAAATGAAATGCATTTGGCGAAATAAACTCGATCCCATAACGTTTCGCTTCGGTTTTCGAAGAATCGGTTATGATTGGAATGATCCGCGTCTTAAGTGTCCCCTGAATCGTTCGTTGAACATAGGTGAATTTCACGGTATATTCCCGATCGGCCAATGAATCCTGATCGATCGGTTGAACGTTGAGCACATAATTGGAATTGCCTTTCCCAATGTGTTCAACTTTATCGCTTGCCACGGGTGTACGGCCAGCAGCTCTCGATTTGGGGATAACCGACACGGTATTAATGGCATCTGGTGAATTGCCGCGCGGACTTTCCAGGCTTTCGACTGACTCATCGCCGCGATCGTAGGCGGTAATGGTATACCAATATTCAAAGCCATTTTCGACAGTTGTATCGGTATAACTATATTGAAGACCTGTGTCCAGCCCTCGATTATTGATGATATCGAATTGGGCAATAGGGACAGGATTTTCGCCAACCGAAGGATCTACATTTCGATCCCACTGATCCCAATGGAGACCTTTATCCAGACTTTTATAAATCCGATATCCTTCGAAATCATATTGACCAGAATAGTTATCTTTTGACAGCTCAGCGATATCGTTCCAAAAGAGGGTGACAAAGCCATCTCCAGCAAAAGCGGAAAGGGTTGGCGTTTTTGGCGGTTTGCTGATTTCGAAATCGAACGCTAAAACCCGCTGGGCGGTTTTCAACGAGGCAAAGAGATCGTCCTTATTGTTCCCTGCGATCAGCGCAGTGTAAAAAACCAGCGTATCACCCATCGCCAGCCGATAGGGCCCAGAGCTGATCGTCGCGACAATATCTAATCCAGAGGCAGGGATAGTCGCTGGATCATCATAATGGATATTGCCGAGATTGCCAGTGTGAAAATATTTCGGGATCAATGATGCTGGCTTGACGAGATTGGGGTTACTGCATAACAACGCGTATTGCAGTGTGTCGTCATCCTTATCGTCATCATAAAGATTATAATGCATATCTGTAACGCCCAATTCTTGGCCGTCAACTAATGGAGTTTTCAACATGGCGACGCCAAAGTAACCCGTCACTCCTCCAGGCCATTCATCCGATTTGCCGTCATCAAAAAAGTAAAGGAAATTGTTTTGCTGATCGAAATCAATTCGATCATCGAGATATTCAGGGACGCCGCCGCTGACATTGCCAACATCGATATCGCAATACATGGCAAAATAGAGGCTATCGAGGTCTTGAGTCCCTTTATTAATGACTTCGAATTTGAAAAAGATCATATTCTGGGCAAATTTAACGCCATACGCATAGCCAGTCTGCGCGACAGTGATCCCAAGCACCTTCACGGAATTCTTGGCATCATCATAAACGCAGTAGCTGTCTTGATCGGATTTGAAGATGGGATTGCCCGCCGCATCTTTTACCGGCCATCCTAAAGTGGGATGCCAGGAGCTGGGATTATCGCTGAACGCAATTTTCGCATATTGCCGATTATGATAGCCGCCAACCGCCTCCCATTCCTCGTTAGTGGTAAACCGGCCTTGGATGACATTACCAGGGATCCCCACTATGGGATTGATGCGGTAAATGTAATGTTTGGCAGAACCGATGGGGAATTCTCCCGAGGGCCCTTGAGTGAGCCGTCGAGGATAGAGCTTGCCGCGGTTTTCGAAAAAAAGTCCAATATTGCTCGCATTATGGGTACCGCCTGCACGATCTTCCACCCCAACGGTCTTTTCAATATAACTCTCGCGGAACTCTTTCTCGCGCTCTTTAAAAGCGTCCTGGGAAAATAGCAACCGCATCGGAAGAAACAACAGGATCGTTTGCAGAAGAAACAGATTTTTTTTCATCGTTCATCACCATCAAATTAAATGGTCAATAAATTAAGATCAATCGTCAGAAAAATGACTTCGCTGATCTTGACAAATATCGCGCTACTCATTGGCGACATAAAAAAGCTTGATGGTTACTTTCTAAGCATTCAAAATTTCAGATAAAAGGCGTTACAGTTAAAATTTCAGTCCCATTCCCAATCGGATAATCCGAGGCGGCCCAAAATTTGAAGGATCATTCATCCACTCTTTCGAGTGCCCGCCAACGAAGGTGAAATCTGGTTCTCCGGTATCACCGTACACATAAAGGATATTGCGATGATCAGTGAGGTTCAGGATTTCGACAAACGCCCGACCTTTCACTTTGTACAACAATGGAAATTCTTTACCAATCTCTAAATCGATCGAGTAGCGCCCTGGCATTCGAAGCGAATTTCGATCCACAAAGCCGATGTCTCTTCCAGTGGGCGTGTATGGAAATCCGGAGCTGGCTCTCAATACGATGCTATAATCCGTATTTTGTAACAGTCTCAAACCAAAAATGCTTGGCCCTTCATTATTCGGAACTCGAAACATTGCATCGATGCTCAGATTATGCCGTTGATCGAAATTCAAATAGTACAATTTTGTCGATTCCTGGGTCCCTGGATATTGCTCGGTTTCAGATGAAGCACTGCCTTTGGCAATCATGAACGTGTAGCTGAGCCCACCAGAGAAATATTTGCCAGGCCGAACATCGACATTTATTTCGAACCCTTTGATATTCGCATAATCTTCATTGATGTAAACGGTATAGCCGACATAACGCCCCGTATTCCCCATGAACGCCTCGTAATAACGCGTTCCGATCAATCCAGTGACGTCTTTATAATAGGCTGTAAGATGTGCAGCGATCCGCTCTGAAAATTGATGGGAGAGACCGACTTCATAAGCAATGGTTCGCTCGGCATCGAGACTCGGCTGGCCGAACAACGGCTCACGCACGTTCAGATCATATTGCTTATTCTCAAAAAGAAATTGATATTCCGGGTTTTGAAAAAAATGCCCATAAGCAAAATGTAGCTTCGTTTTTTCGGACACGGGATGGGCAATCCCGATCCGCGGGCTGAGCTGAGATCGAGATTTGACTCTGATCAAAGGAGAACTGGTATTCAACGGGTCCTTGCGGAAAAGAGCATTCGCGTTAAAATAATCGTATCGTAAACCGAGATTGATGATCAGATATGGAAATTCGATCTTATCTTGAACATAAGCGGCAGCTTCAAAAGGTTCAATTCGATAGTCATTGATGTAGGGGAAATTCCGCTTTGGATCATATATGCTGAATAGCTTAAGCCAGTGCTTTTTATATTGCAGACCGAGCTTGACTTCGTTGATTTTTTCAATTTGCCACACCATATCTCCCTTGAAATCGGCAGTTCTGGTCCGGCTATCGATGATTTCTAATGGATCTGCTTTTTGCCAGAATTCATAGCCGTTTCCAGCGGTGCTCAAATATTCTCGTTGCGTCGTAGACAAGTACTCGGATGTATCCTTATCGACACCTGAATAATATTTCTGATCTAAGTAGGAAGCGCGCAGATCGTAGAATAAATTGGGGCGCAAAGTATGCGTGGCCGAAAGCACGGTCTGCCAGCTCTGCCTTCGACTTCGCAAATATTGTTCGGGGATATATTTGTATTCATGACTATAATTTTGGCGTTTCCCTTTGCTGGCACGATTTGAAAGGACCAATTTCAAATTTGGGAACACCGAGAATGACAACTTATTAAATAGGGTCAGGCTCCGATCATATCCAAATGGAAGATAGCTATCGCGGTCGTCCTTTTCCCCGGAAATAAAATATTTAATCTTTTTGGTAAATAGCGGTCCCCCGATATTGCCATTGATTCGGTTTTCGCCCAACTTCTCGTATCGGTCCACCCCAAATTGGCTGGTTCTCGCCTCAAGGCTTCCACTATGTTGATCGCCTCCGTCGCGGGTCACGATATTGACGACACCGCTAAGCGCATTGCCATATTCAGCATTGAAGGTTCCGCTCAATAAGCTCATCTCCTGAATCGCGTCGTTATTGATTTGGGTGATCATGCGGCCCAACAGCGGATCTTGCACGTACATGCCATCGATCATATACGCCACCTCATTAGAGCGTCCACCACGCACGTGCAAACTCCCCTCCTGATTGACAACGCCAGCTTGAAGCGTAAGCATCTCCACGAAATTTGCGACTGGCAACCCTTCGATTTCATCTCGTCGGATCACCGCGCTGGTACTGGTCATATCTTTTTGGATCAATGGACGTTCTGCCACAACGACGACCTCTTGTTCCAAATCGATCGTGGCTGGTTTTAATTTAATTTCAATGGTTGTGGTTAAATCTACATTGATCCTGACATTGGCGATGGTTTGCATCTCATAGCCGATATAATTGGCTCTGACTGTAACCACTCCAGGTGGAATATTCAGAATCACAAATTTGCCATTCAGATCTGAAGCGGCTCCCAAATTAGTGCCGAGAATTTGTATGTTTGCTGCGACCAACGGTTCACCAGTGGTGGCATCAACAACCTTGCCAGCCAATTTTCCAGTAACACCTGCTATCACATTCATCGGCAGCAACAGTATAGCTGCGATTATGATTCTTTTCATTTCCAGACCTCATTGTTATTTTGGATAGAATTGTAGGGCAAGATGCCATCTTGCCCTACAATATGATCCTTAACGCACCAACAACATCTTTTTGTTCTGCGCGGTTTGGTCGCCATTCAGGCGATAAATATAGATCCCAGAACTGACTTCTTTTCCATCGCTATCTCTTCCATCCCAGGTGACGAAATGCGAACCGGCTTTGAAATCTCCCGAAGCAATGACGTTGACAAGTTGTCCCTGCAAATTGTAAATCGCCAATTCGATGGTAGCATCCTGGCTAAGATCAAACCGAATGGTCGTTGTTGGATTGAACGGATTAGGATAATTTTGACCTAATGAAAATGATCCTGGCATATTAGCAAGGGGTGATCCCTCAACAGAAACCAGGATATTATCATATTTTTTCTGGGCTGAATCGGCTGCTGCAAACAAATCGCTTTCGATATCGGCGAAGGCGATTGCATAGGTTAGAATAACAGAATCACCTGGAGCAATCGTATAGGGACCAGCATTTAAACTATAAATTGAGCCATCACCTCCAGCCGTGATGGTCGTATCAAAACCAGGGTCGGCAGTCATGTGATAGCGCGTCGAATCTGTCGCGGCATCAGAATTGGGATCGGCTGGCGAATAAACTGACCAATCCAGTGCATGATAGGAATACGGTTCTTTGGATAACAGCCGCAAACCAGCATGCGGGGTTTCTCCTTCTCGATAACAGTAGGCGATACGATGGTCAGCGTTATATTTATTCGTTTCACCGCCATAATTTCCTGCAATTCGTGGCACTGTGACGAGCCCAAGATACAACGTCACTTCTGCTGACGAGTCATTGATCACTGTGTATCTGGCGATCAGGTACGACTTGTCATTCCAAGCATAAACGTGAACCTTAAATGTCACATCAGGGGGCAAATTGGAGTAACTATTGTCGTAAATGGCGACTGCCTCAATATCAGCAAGTGTGGGTGTTGCCACCTGAAATGCTGAAATCACCGCATCCTGGTCCTCGTTGTAATCGCACACCGCTTTCTCCGACAACGCTGCAATGATATTAATGCGATCCAATTGTCGAGCGTCATTGGTGGATGGGGCATATAAGCGGATGCTACCTGCATTGCTCAATCGGACGCCGATTTTTCCAGTGTTAAAAGTAATTTGTGCCTGGACCTGCGTGCTCAACAGCCCTATCAGCAGGAGCAGACACAACATGAGATTTGTAGCTTTTGATGACATAATGACCTCCTCAGCTTTGGTTTAATTATTATTAATTGTGGAACAGCCTCTTAATCGAATTCGGCATTGCTAACTGCTTATCGATGACCGAAAATTTCATGATGAAAAAATTAACGATCAATGTAGTGCATCATGACCAATGACTGACAATCACTGCCAATGAAAAACCACAGGTGGAATCAATAGCAAAAGGGCAAGAATGAAAAAGAAAATCTGAATCGGCAACAGCCATTTCGCCCATTTTTCCCAAGAAATACCAGCTAGCCCCAGCACCCCCATCGTCACACCAGATGTTGGGAGCATGGGATTGATCCAGCCCTCGCCGAAGACGAACGCCAGCACCGCGGTCTGCCGGGATATGCCGATCACATCGGCCAACGGCGCCATCACTGGCATGGTCAATGCCGCTTGGCCTGAGCCAGAATGAACAAAGAAATTGATGATCGCTTGGGTGATAAACATGGTTTGAGCGGCAAATATCTTATGAAACCGAGTGATCACATTGGCCAAACTGTAGAGCATCACATCCAAGATTTTCCCATCGGTTGCAACAACGAGAATGGCTTTCGCACAGGCGATAATCAATGCCACACCCATCATATCCTTCGCGCCTGCTTTCAAGCTCTCAGTTATCTCATTTACCGATAATTTCCCCAGCACCCCAGAGACGATCCCCAGCCCAAGAAACAGCGCTGCAATCTCGTTGATATACCAGTGATACGTGAGGACCCCATAAACCAGGAGGATCATCGCTGCAACAAAAGCGAAGAGCACCAATTTGTGATTCAGCGAAAATGTGATTTGAGCCGAATTATCCAAATGCAAAGAATGCTTCCGTTGCTGATCAAGCTCATACACCGGGCTAAGCTTTGGATTAGCCTTGACCTTGGAAGCATATCGCATGACAAATGCGGTCATGAAAATCGTGCTCAGCACCCAGACGAAAAGACGATACTCCATCCCCGAATACATGGGCAGCTCGGCAATCCCTTGCGCGATGCCAACGGTGAATGGATTGAACACCGCGCCTGCAAACCCAGCGGCAGCCCCTAGAAATGGAATAGCTGTCCCGACCAGGGAATCGTAGCCCAAAGATAAAGCCAGCGGAATAAAGATCAGCACAAAGGGCATCGTTTCTTCACACATGCCGAATAGGGTACCTCCTAGTGAAAAAAATAGCATGGTCACTGGAATAAAAAATTTCTGCAAATGCTTTTTGCTGGAAAAAAAGATTGCCAGTTTTTGTACCGATGCCGAGATCGCTCCAGTCATTTCGATGACCTTAAATGTTCCCCCGATGATAAATAGGAATACGATAATCTGTGCAGCTTGAATGAATCCTTTGATCGGAGCTAACAAAATGGCAGCAATTCCCTGTGGTTGATTGGCAATATATCTGAATGATTCGGGCACCACCAGCGTGCGGCCGTTCCGAAATTCGCGCTGATACTCCCCGCCAGGAATGATCCAAGTCAATGCTGCTACCAGGATCACGATCGCGTAAATCATGACCAGGGTATTAAAAGTGAATTTGGCCTTCATATTCCTCGAATTTGTTTATCCGCGTAAGTCTGATAGTTGCTCTGGGAAAATTCAAAACCACAATACCCGAATAGCAAATAGATCTCAATTTCGAATTTTCAAATCCCAAACGTGTATCCATCTTTGAAAAATTCTTAACCGCTAATTTCGCGACTTTTCCGAATTGCGCGAATTCAATGCTAGACATTGGCGAAGCTAATAGATGCTCGGAATTCGCTCCATAAGTGATATTCGCGGTCAAAAGAGTGATGGGTTGATCTGAATCTTTGAGAACTGGGTTTTTAAATTTATTTGAGATTTGTTTTTCGGGATTTGGTATTTATAACGAACTCATCACCATCAACCAGCACCGCCATTTTCAGATTTCGTCCACTCAGTAAGCCGTCCTTATTGACCTGAATGGATTTCGCTTTTCGGGCATCATAAACGATCACCGAGCCTTTGCCATAGACTTTGAATTTGCCATTAGGTTGAACTAGAATAGCGGTATCCTCGTCAATGCCAATTCCCACCAAATTCGGATGTTCTAGCACCAGGCTGATGAGCCGATTATGCCGTTTCCTCGCTGCAAAATGCTGATCGATGATAACCTTGTCCAGAAAACCGAACCCCCGTTTGGTCTCAATATTGTTTGCCTGGATCGTTGTGAAGGCGTCGGTGGTGTCTTTGTTGATTAATTCATTTCCAGTAATCATCACTTCGCTCATGACAGCAGCGCCAGCGCTGGTACCTCCAATGACCCCGCCAAGCTCAAAATAGATTTTTTTAATCGCTGCTTCACTTCGCGTTCCTCCGATTCGCTGCATCAGCCGTTCCTGCACGCCCCCTGTAAAAAAAATTGCAGAGGCCGCCTCGATCAGCTTTACTACGCTATCCGTATTGGCAATTTCCGGCCGATCGATATGCAACCATCGGATATTTTTCGCGCCAGCATTGATGAGCTGCTTAACCACTGAGGGCCCTTCCTTTTCCGGTTCTCCGCTTGCTGAAGTGATCACCAAAATCGGCCCGTTACCGCTCAGAGCAACAAATTTCTCCAAAGCATCTGACGGCTTTTTTCCGCCACCAATAATGAGCAAATGCCCTTTCTTCTGTGCCGAAGCACCCCCAATAAATAGGCATAAGGCAAAGCACAGGATACCTATTGAAAATTTTTTCATCGTTCCTCCGCTTCGACCAATTTCAATACCAATTCCGCTCCTTTGACCATATCGGCCAGCGCAATCTGTTCCTGATTGGAATGCGGGTTGCTCGCTCCAATGCCGACATTCACCGCCATGATGCCATTGGCATTCAACACGTTCACATCGCTGCCGCCAGAATAAACCATAGGCGATGGGACGAGCTGCAGTTCCTTCATGGCCCGGTGAAGGCGCTGCACTACGGGCGTTTCAGAGTCAAATTTATAGCCTTGAAAACCTAGCTTAAATGTCACTTTGCACTGACCACCGTATTTTTGACCCACGGAGCGACAGCTTGAGTGCAAACTCGCTTTCAATCGCTCGATCTCCTCTGGCGCGAATGACCGAAATTCACCAGTGAAAACCACTTGATCTGGGACCACATTGTCGGCAGAGCCCCCCTGAATCGTGCCGATATTGGCCACGGTCTGCGGATTAATTCGACCCACAGGAAATTGGTTCATGATTTCCAGCGCCATGGAGATGGCATTGATCCCTTTTTCAGGTGCTACAGCCGAATGGGCTGCGCGCCCCCGACATTCGACCCGAAAATCATAAGCGGTGGGTGATTCAGCCACATAGCTGCCTGGCCGCGCCGAACAATCGAACACATATCCCTCCTTGGCTCGAAGCTGGCTGAAATCCAACGCGAGCGTTCCAAGCATTCCCAATTCTTCGGCAACGGTAAAAACAACTTCGAGACTTCGATGTCGGATTTTTCTTTCGATAATTTCGGTGATCACATATAAAATTAAAGCCACACCGCTCCGATTATCCGCACCCAAAATCGTCGAACCATCGCTACAAATCACACCATTCTTGATCTGCGGCCTAACGCCAGCAGTAGAACGAACCGTATCGGTGTGCGCCAAAAGCACCAATGGTAATTCGTCGCTCGAATCGCAAGGAAGCTTAACTATCAGATTCCCAGCATTGCCGCCAATTTTTTGTCCCGCATCATCCTCTTTTGCCTCAATTTGCCAACCGCTCAGCTTCTCTTTCAGAAAATCCATCATGGCACGCTCATGAAGCGAGACACTATCAATTTTAATTAATTGCAGAAATAGATCCAGTAACCTTCGGTCATCAACTCTCATCTGATGAAGTACCTTTCGTCTTTGATGTTCTCTTCAATGATTTTCAATGCTTTCAGCGTTCGTTCTTTATCGCGAAAATTCAACTCAATAATCATGGCATTGATGACAGTCACAATCGCCCCCAGCGAATTACTGAACATGATATTATCGGTTTTAATCTGCAAGCAGTAGGTGGCAAATTCGCGGATCGGTGCCGTCTTCTTATCAGTGAAAGCAACGCTTGGAATGCCCCGTTCTTTTGCAAACGAAATCGCCTCTACTGTCTCTCGAGAGTATGGTGAAAAGCTGAAGGCAATCAATAAATCTTGAGGTGTCATATAAGCGATTTGTTCGCGGTACTGCAGAAAATCCACCGATAAATAATGTGCGTCGTAGCTATAAGTCCGAAGCAGAAAAGTCATGAGCCGCGATAAATGATGGGATAGCTCCATTCCAAGGCAATAGATGCGATGCGCTGCAATAATGCTATCCACAGCATTTGAAAAAACGTTGTATTCAATCGACTTGATGGTATCGTTAATATTGGTGATGACATTGTGAGCAACAAGCTTGAAAATATCTGGCGTTTTTTCTTTTTCGGTGATGGCTAATTGGTAGTATTCGGTTGGGGAAAGCTGGTTTTTCAATGTAGTTGATAGCGCGTCCTTAAGTTCTTTATAGCCCTTGAATCCAAGCATTTGGGCAAATCGGACGATCGACGCTTCGCTCACCGCGGCGCGAAGCGCGACATCCTTAATTGGAAGCAACGCGACCAGGCTCAGGTGCTCCAGAAAAAAATCCGCCACTTTCTTCTGATTGGGCGGTAGCGAAGGTACCAGATCCAAGATGGCGCGCTCAATCGCTTTTCGTTGTTCCATTGGATTTGTAAGATTTATTTCATAAATTTGAATTATGAAATTTTTCTTACATGAATATAATATTTAAAAATTGAATTGTCAAGTGAATTTTTAATTTTTTTTCGAGCTGGACTTTTGGAACGAGCTTGTATTAAACGGATCATGATTCAAAGCTAGATGGTGTTGAGCATTTTGGGGCTTGTAAAAATATTTTTGCGCAGATTGACTTTTAGCGGAAGATCTATTAGCAGAATAATTATGAGCGCGAGAACGCTTTGGGCGTTTGCCTTTTGCAAAGACTGAAGCGCAATTTGAGCTTTATTGATAATGCATCAATCAAATAGAGGCATTTTGAACCTGCAATCATCATGCTGAACATTGGAATTTATCCCCAACGTCTTGCCGCTTTTGGATAAATATTTCATAGTTTCAGTTTATTATCAGTCTTTTCATCGCTGTCGCAACGCCACCGCTGACAAGATCGGTTGCCCAAATTTTCAATATGCATGAGCCAGGAGGAAATTTGGAAAAATCGAGCAACAGATAAATTTGCTGGAACTCCGCTTTACCTTCGGACTCAAAACTGCTGCCGATCTTTTGTTCGGATTTATCGCCTCTCACTAGATGACTGATAAACTGAGTGGCGACATCAAGGGGAGAACTAGATGGTTCTGAGACCGTCTGTAACTCATACTCAATCCGAAATCGGGTGATGCCTTGATCGCTTAGAGTTAAATTATAAAGCTCGAAATAAATGTAGCAGGGGGTGGTTCTTCGCAACACGTTCCATGCATATGGCACCACCAGAATGTTATTGGGCTTGAGATAACGCTGTTGAGAGATGCCCTCGCGAATCTGGGTCGAGAGCTGAATATCGCTGATCGTCAGAGTGTCAGACCGAAAATCCTTGACCCTTAATTGACCGCGCAATATAGCCAATCGGTTGCTGGAATTGCTCTCTAATTTCAAAACGATATGATAAAAACCAGGTGGCAACTGTTCAATGTGCTGATTGAGATAAACGCGTTTTTCGATTTCCGCCGGCTGTTCGGCCACCACTTGAATATTTTCCTCTCGCTGCAAAATCTTTTCGAAATTCTGATCGAATACGACAAACGATTTGTTCACCAAGCATTCCAACGGAAACTGCTGGCCTGGCTCAAATTTCAATTGTCGCAAAGGAAAGGAATAATAGCATTCCACACGGCTGAATTGTTCTTCGCCGCGAAAAGTGGCGCACTCCATCTGGGCGTCCAACCGCTGTTTCTTATAACTAAATTTGAAATCAACTGCAGGGGCTGTTTCCAAAGCCAAGTTCTTATCATTGCTAAGTTCTCGGCTAAGCTGGTAGAATTTTGACTCGCTTGATAACCCAGAATATTCATCTGCTATTGCACCGAACAGGTAATAGCGTTGATGCAATGAAGACCGTTCTCGATACAGATCAGCAGCATATCTGATTTTCAGATTCGATGGACCGCTGGTAATGGCGTCCAATAAGCTTGGCACTTCACGATAGCCAAATCCCAGTTGATCGACAAAATCGATGAATAAATTGTATTGGTAATAGGCCCAGGTCTCATTATCGCGATAAGCTTTGCCGACCCCAGAGGAAATGACTCGATCATCTGGCTCGCCATACTTCAAATAATATTTTCCCCGATCATCCAGAAAAAGCGGCCCCACAGAATTGGAGAAATGTCTTTGAGCATAACGAAACCTATCGATAAATTGGAGATATATCTCATTCTCATCGGTTTCCGGAGTGGGGTCTAAAAGCTTCCAATACTTTTGTTCCCAATTAAGCTTCAATTCTGGGTCAAAGATTTGGTCATAGATCCGAACGAGTTCTTCTGACAAAATGCATCGAAACGCAGCCTGCCGTTGCGCCTCATTTTTGAACGAAACCTGCGCAAAGCTATGAGCGACCAGCCATACAAACATTACAAGGGAATAGGCAGAGTGAACTCTCATATTCAAGGGTCATCCATTTCGTCTATTCTGTTTCAATAAATTTTCTGCGGGTTTGTTGAATTAGAATTGGAGTGCCTTTGTCCGTACATCAGGACGAGCGAGGTGGTTTACCATAAGACCACCACGCTCGTCTAATATTCACAAATACTGGACGCGTTACAGGCCAAAAGTGAAAGAAAAACTATGAGCCTGGGTCAGTACCCCGAGATCTGTATAGGAATAATCGAATCGGATCTGCGATGCCATCCCGGGGAGCTTCAGATTGACTCCTGCACCAAAAGCGAGCCGAAAATCATAGATCAGATCAAGTTCTTCAGCCTTAGTGAGTTTCAGTTCATCAAATGACACAGAACGATAAATTACTCCAGCGCGCAAGAATAGCATATTGTTCCATCCGTACTCCGCGCCCAGCACGGCAAAGGGATTATTGTCGCGCGGATCATTGAAATCGAAGTTGGTGGTCAGGCGATTAGCACCTCGCTGGATCAAATCCATGGAAAGTCCAAAACGGAACATCAGTGGTAAGGTCCAGCCCTCGGTCTCCAACCGCGCCTCTTTCTCAGGATTTCCCTCGATCACTTCGTCGATATCCGCTTTGGTCATTTGATCTGTGCCTTTTAGCGTTAACTTTCCACCGAAATTCGTGATGCTCATGCCGATCTTCAGGCCGCGATAGCCAGTGTCGAATTGTGTCCCGGCATCAATGGCAAAGGTTCCAGCGGTGGAGAAGCTGATCGACTCATGGACATATTTCGCCGAGACGCCAACAGAGAATCGATCCGTCAATTGTCGAGCATAACTGATTCCCAATGCCAGATCATTGGCGGTGAAATATGCGCCCGTGCCATCCGGTTCTGAAGGGGTGAGGGTTTTCATATCTCCCATGGATAGCGAGATGGCGCTGAAACCGATCGCACCAGCGCGGCCAAGCGGATAAACCACACCGAGAAAGTTGTGACTAACATCCAGAATCCAATCTGTATAGCAAATTCCGACCTGCAACGTGCTGATTTGTGCGATGCCAGCAGGGTTCCAATAGAGCGCAGTATTGTCATTTACGCTGGCAATAAATGCACCGCCGAGCGCATTACCGCGCGCACCTACCCCAATTTTTAAGAAATTGGCTGCTGATGTGCCAGTGTTATCGTTCCCAGCAAATACCAGCGAAACGGATAACAGCACCGCTAATGTGATATATATGGTCTTTCGCTCCATGAATTTTCCTCCATTTGAAAAAGACCGAATAATTCGGCTATTTGATAATCGCGAATTTGCCGATTTTCTCCCCAATCCCTTCGGCTTTTACGCGGAAAAAGTAAACACCGAATGCCACTTCTTGTTCATTATAGCTCCAGAGGTTCCAAGCTTCAACGGCTGGGCCGCGATAGCCTTGGCTCCCCGGCTCATGGTGAAGAATTTGAACCAATTCGCCTGAAATAGTAAAAATTCGAATCTCACATTTCTCAGGCAGGTTGTGAAACTGCAATTCCTTAATCCACGGTACTGTCTCGTAAACCGATGTTACTACATACGGATTGGGGATGACCGTAATTTGGTCGAGGTCCCGCTGGGTCGCACCAGAAGTGTTAGCCTTTTTGGTCCGTAGGATAAAAAGGTCGTTTTTGGTGACTGGTTTTAATGTAAATACCCGGGCAATATCTCCCATTTGAGGCGGAATATCCACCCATTTAGGATCAACAATGGTAGTTTTGACCCCATTGATCACCGTATCGATCATAACTGGGTTTCGGGATAAGGTAATGGCCCAGGTCAATTTGCTCTGACCATCGATCCGTTCGCGCAATTGCAATACATCCCCGCTGGTCCAGGAATTTTTCATTTCGGGTGTAGTATCAGTTGGCGATTTGGTGAAATTCGCCACGTCCGCTTGCTGATTGAGCGTCACGTTCCAAATTTGAAATGGAAAAATCATGTTGGCTGGGAAGAAAGCAGTATCGCCGATGGCGTTGAACCGAACCTCATAATCATAAGGCAATGGATTGCCTGATGTAGCAATGATCTTCCAGTTGCATCGGCTGGTCTCATTCGTGGCGGTAAACCAACCAGAGCGCACAGCATCGAACGCCACTTTTTCCTCATCAATTATCATGAGCTTAATCCCGTCGAAGGTTGGAGTATCTTCCTCTCCATGGAGATTTGGGCAGTTGCTAATGACGGTTTGATTTCTGAGACTATCGAACACTGAGAATGTTTTTCGCACTGGACCCGCTGCCTCACTAAAGGTGATCGTGTACCGATTATCGATCACCAGATCCTCGGCCATGATCTCCCAGAGCAGATCCACCGTGGTTGTGCCTCGTTTTTCAGCGAACAGAGTGGGAGCTTGATATCCGGCTGGTTTTTTCTGGGGGATGACTGAAACAGTATTATCGCCGGGGAAATGGGCGACCGAAAGCCGTGAATTTTCCAAAGGAGGAACAGGCAAAATCCCCCATTGATCCTCATGATCATAAGCACAAACAGCATACCAATATTCTACCCCGTTCTTCAAATTGCGATCCACAAATTTGTGCAATAAGCCAGTGTCCTCGCCCAGGAAGAAATAGGGATCGAGCTGACTCACCCCTTTAATATTATTTTCAAGGTCGTATTGAGCGATCGGCACATAACCGACCAGTGCGCCAACCGAATTGGTGATCTTTTCGCCCCAGGTTCGTCCTCGATCTGTTGAACGATAGATCTTATAGCCTTCAAATGCGTTGTTGCCAGTAAATTCGTCCACGGAGCTTTCGCTCGGATCTGGATCCCAAAATAGTGTCACTTGTCGATCTCCTGCGACTGCGCGCACATTTGGCTGGGTCGGCGCTTTAGCAGTTTTGTATTTGAGATCATAAACAGTTTGGCATAGCGCGGTATTTGCCAACAAGTCAGCCTTGTTGATCCCGAAGATATTCGCAAAAGTGAACGTCACGGTCTGACCCGGGGCCAGATCGAACGGCCCTGAGGCCAAAATGGCTGCCACGTCAGGACCATAGGTGTTGGGCGTTTGCGTCCAATCTCCTGGATGGGGTGTCACATTGTGGATTTTCTCGATCCCCTGGGTCAACTCATTATAAATATCGGCCTGAGTTGGTAATGCATAAAAATCAGTATAGGTGGCAATTGCCAGCGTCGTTAATCCCAATTGTCTCCCATCTGGCCCCAGAGGTGTCTCCAACATCTTGAGCCCCTGCCAGGCAACCCCTTTCTCCACATATCCAGCCGCTTTATCATCGCCGTCCCAAATATATAAAAAATTTCCCAGCACTGGATCTTCATCCACTGAGATGAATTTCGCATAATCATCTTCCCACTCATTGTTGCCTTCTTCGGGGCAATCCATTTCCGTATAAACTCCAACGTAGCAATCCTTGATGGTATCTTTTCCGGTATTGGTAATGAAATACTTGAATACAATAAAATCTTCTGCCAGAATGCTGGAAAATTGGATGCCACGGCCATAGCTTTTCACATGAAGCGGTGTCATCTGTTTGCTATCCTTATCATCATCCACTGCCATCCAGATGCCTTCCGCATCGCCAGCGACCTCGCCATCATCTTTAACACCAGGGAACCCGATCGAGCCGATCGGGCCGACATCGTTCGGCCAGACGGCTGCCCAGGAGTTGGGCTTATTGCTCATCGCCAGTCCATTCTCTCCAATGCCAGAATCGTAACCTGGCAATGGTTCAAAGTGATTTTCATTGGCCTCTTGAAAAATGCCGAGCCCCCCATTGGATACGCATTTCTGACCATTCAAAATGCCAGCCACGATCAAGGTTTGACACCATTGATAGGTAATGGAAGATCCAATTGGGTATTCAAACGTGAGCATCTCGCGACTATAGCCCAATGTATTCGCATTATTAATTTCTAAGCCGATCTTTCCCACATCAAATCGCCCGTATTTTCGGTCATTGAAACCCGACGGTTTCGCCAGCTTGGCAGGAGGGCGATTTTCGTATTTTTGCTTCAGATATTTATAGTACTCCCACTTGGTCATTCCCTGTTTGGCTTGTGCAAACCCCTTTCCTAACCAGTTAGCCAACAAGGAGATCATGATCAACAGGAGAAATAGCTTTTTGACCATTTTCGTCTCCTCCTTAGAAATTCGGTTTGATCATTCGATTAAAACCCAATGCTTGCGCCAATTTTGAAGGTCCGTGGCGGCCCCCAATAATAGGGTCGAGTGATCCAATCCACTGAATAATCCCAGTTGGCATTGACATCAGGCTTGCCCGTAGAGCCATAGACGAGGTAAACATTTTTCTTATTCAAAATATTTTCGAAGTCACCGTATAGCGTGAAATCGATCCCATGCCACTTAAAATCTTTCGTAGCGCGCAAATCGACTGTCATGGTCCATGGCTGGCGAGCGCTATAGGGCTCATCGATCCTTAAACCGCGGCTGCTGAGGGGTGTATAGGGTAAACCACTGCCATAACTGCCAACGATATTCATGCCCCAATTCCCAGTTTTGCCAATATCGAGCACAAAATTGACTGTATGGGTCTGATCCCAGGGCATATTGATGGTCTTTTTGGGCGGATAAGTCTTGTTCACCGAAAAATTGTACCAGTCATTAAAACTGCTGGTCACATCTGCCGCGTTGCCCTCAGCCTTAGAAAGCGTATAATTAATCTGACCACCGAAGTATCCAGAGAAACGCTTTTTCAACGTGACCTCGACGCCTTTGCTATTGGCGTAATCTTGATTGATGAACCGATGATATTGGACGGGAACCGCCTGGTAGCGCCGAAATGTGGTATAGTCGTAGATATTTTTATAGTACAAAGTCACATCCAGGGCGATATTTTCGGTCAATTTCGTTTCAACACCGATTTCATAGGCGATGGTCTTCTCTGGCTTAAGATTGGCATTGCCCAATTGGGTATAAATGCCATTGATCGACATATTGGGGAAGGGATAAAGCGGATCGTCCATGTTTTCAGTCAGGAACAAATAGGAGTATTGAGGGATCTGGTAGAAATGGCCATAAGCGAAATGGAGTACCGCCTTGTCCATGATGGGATGCGCAAATCCCAGCCGTGGGCTCAGGTACAATTTTTTCTCTGCATCGGTCAGGTTCTTCCGTTCCTTGCCAGTGAGCGGATCAATGACCGTTTCAGCCGTCGGTTTGTGCGGATCGAAAATATACTTGGCTCGAGTATTCATATAGTCCAGCCGAAGCCCGGCATTGACCACAATCCCAAGATTTTCAAATTCCATTTTGTCCTGGAGGTAAGCCGAACCTTCGATGGGGCGATGATCGTACTTCTGAACATCGGGTATTGCCAAGTATGGGCCATAAACATAATGATATCGCAGATGCGTCTCCTTCAACTCAAAACCGAATTTGACTTGATGGACTTTGGTGACCTGACTGGTGAGATCGAACTTGGCAGAGGTGATGGTATTTCTTCGATCCTCCCAGGTAGCGCCTCCGCCTGATGTCCAAGTCGAATCCTCAGCATCCCAGAATACCGTGTCGAATTCATATTCCTGATCTGATGGCGAAATATTGGCCAATCCCGTGTACTGATGAAACGTGGGATTAGGCGAACCATCTGGCAACAAGGAATCTGGATCCAAAATCTGCCAATTTCCTTTTTCATCTTTGCCGCTAAAAAAATCCTCAGCTTTGTACTTGTAGTAGGCACGATTGGTGAAAAACACTGAAGATCGAATGGTGTAGAATGTGCTGGGGCTGATCTGATGCGTGAGCGTGCCATTCAGTAACAAGTTCTCATCATAATTAGTGCCAGTATTCTGCGGCACATATTTATTGGTATGGCTATATTCTCGAAAACGCTTCTTTCCACCAACCGCTCCGATGATCAGTTTAATCGGATTAATTGGTCGCAATACCAATTTCGCATTACCCCGACGCTCTTTTACATAAGGCTGACCAGTCCAGCCCAAGTAGGTATCTGAATCGTAGGCATCGCTGGCGATAAAAAAAGTGTTCTTGCTACCCAAAAATGGAATGGGACCGCCTAGGTTCACCTCGGTTTGAAATTGATTGAAATCTGTTTCCCTTTTGGTTCTTTTCTCCCAAAATTTGGGATCGTAGAGGTTTTGTCCAGGGATGGTCTGGGGATTATATTCGCCAGTGACCAAATTCCCATCTTTATCGGTCCAGCGGCCATTCTCGTCGAGATACTTGTAGAGATATTTGTAGGTATGGGGATTGACAAATTTGTCGGTAAAGAATCGAATCCGTCCGCTGTAGTTGCTTCCCCCCTCTTTCGTTACGATATTCAACACGCCAGACATCGCTTCGCCGTATTCGGCATTGAATGTGCCAGTCAGCACCGCCATTTCGGAAATGCCGACGTTGGCGACATCACTGCCCATACCGCCGAACAACGGATCTTCCACATAGAAACCATCGATCATATACGAGAGTTCGTTGGTTCGGCCACCGCGGACATTGATGGTTCGGCTATCCCCAGGTCCACTTTCAACGAAACCCGGAGTGATCACCAGTACTTCTTTGAATGTAGAGACTGGCATTTTATCGATTTGTTCGCTGGTTGTCACACTGGAAGAAGATGTCACATCTTTTTCGATCAACGGTCGTTCTGCGGTGACTTCGACGACCTCTCCGACCAGAACTGTCGGCTCAAGCGCAAAGTCGATTTTGGTCGTTAGGTCAATGGTCACCTGCACATCGGTTTTGACCACTGATTTGTATCCCATCATCATCGCTTTGAGCCGATATTTGCCGGGCGGGATATTGATGATGAAATAATAGCCGCTTTGATCTGCTGCTGCCCCCATGGTAGTTCCCTCAATCATGACACTAGCGCCAGCAAGGGCGACCCCAGTTTGGCTGTCTTTAACTACGCCAGCGATCTTCCCGGTCGTCCCACTATGTGCCAGCGCGACGATCAGGGAGAGGGAAATCGGCAACCAGATCACGAAATTGACAAGCTTGCGCATGGCTTTCACCTCCAATTTTGTGATTTTCTCCTGCCGCATCACTGATGAACCCAACACTTGAAATTTTGGGCAACCTTTCTTGCTTTTCAGAAATGGTCGACCAGTACTACCGAATGAAATGAACTTGTAGGAGATTCTTTCCTTCAGGTTTTAAATTGAACTTCTTAGGAAGATGACAATCTTTATCGTCTGACAATTGCCACCTGGCAAGACCCATCACATCTTGGTATCGCTACTTCCTCGGGGCTCAACTCGACCATCAAATTGCCAGCGATCAGTGAATTATCTTGCCACAAGCAGATGAATTTTCGATCGAAAGATGATAAATCTGCGCCATAAAAAATATGACCGAGGATATGCACGTGTCGTGCAGTGCACCTCCTCGGTCGTTCACATTTTTTGATCGCAAAGAGCAATTATCAATAGATCGGATCAAGCAGCTTCATCGCAGGTAAAAACAATAGACATTTATTAGAAACGGCGAAAAACCTGCTCATGCTCCGACCAATTTTCCCGTGCGACCAGGCAAAGCGATAAGAGTAAACTATTTCAAGAATAGCATCTTTCTGGTCAATTGCTGATTCCCGATCCACAGCGTATACAAATACGTTCCGCTGCTGACCTTATTGCCAGCCATGTCCGTGCCATCCCACTGGACCGAATAGCTCCCAGGCATCATGCTTCCATCTACCAAGGTCTTAATGTGCTCGCCCATCAGGTTGTAGATGTTGAGCGTTACTCTCTCAGCGCGCGCAATACTAAACGTAATGGTAGTGGAAGGATTGAATGGGTTGGGGTAATTTTGTTCCAGTGAGAAATCCTTGGGCTGATAATGAGCCCGAGGCTCGCTGACGCGGGTGATCTGGTTTTCGAAGCGGAGCACTTTCCCACCATAGGTGAACACATAGCCAAAATCTTTATTTAGGAACACTCCGCCGACGAAATCATCAGGATCTAACTCGGCAGGAGTATTGATCTGTCCCCAGGTGGCTCCCAAATCAGTGGTATAGAAAACGCCAAGATCATCCATTGCGAGGATGATGTTGCTATTTGGTATTGCCACGACGCTGTTGACATAGCTATCGGTCGAGGCCACAGGATTATCGGTTGGCGACCAGGTAGCGCCTCCGTCTGTAGACATGATAACATATCCGCCGCGGGCAGCGATCATGCCATTGTTCTCATCGCTAAACGCGATCGACCGCGGATAATTGGGGATAACCTCGACTGGAATCGTAAAGCTTTCCCACGTCACGCCGAGATCAAATGAGCGGAACACAAATGAGGCATTATATTCCATATTGGTTGCAGCAAGCCAGACCTTTGGTCCCACGGTGCACGCTGCCGTGCCCCAAGTATAATAAGCATAGGCTGCTCCCAGGAAATTTATGCCAGGAATTTGGGTCCAGGTCTCACCCTTATCCGTGGATCGGACAAAATACATATTGCCATTCGGTTCAAAATCACCGAACGCGACTGCCGTATTTTCATCGAGCACCCGAATGCCATCAAACCATCCCGGGGCGATGACACTGATCATGTAGGAGTGCTTTTCCACCCAGGTGGCGCCTCCGTCCACTGTCTTGTAGATTTTGCCCTCGGCATCGGCAACCAAGGCGGTATTGGCATCAAAGGCATCCACTTGTGCTGCGCGACCTTTGATAGGCGTCGTATTATGGGTGAATGTCTTTCCACCATCGATAGATCGGAATACGTAGGTCTCTCGTGCCGTGGCGTTCACGCCGCAGAACCAGATCGTTTGGCCGTTATCGAGGATTCGACCGGGCTTAAACAGCAATCCCGTGGGCGGCTGCCCATTGAATAACACCTCCGGCGCCACGATCAAATTATCGAACTTCATGGGCTTGGGGCCGACATAATCCAAGACCACGATCGGCTGGGTTCCCATGTTCGGGAACGTGCCTGCATCCGTGCTGGATGTGTAGAGCACTTCCATCTCTGGATCATCATCGACATTGGCGATGTTCAATACGGTCCAAATTCCACCATCCGCGTACATCGAATCGATCATGGCGAATTCATAGTTAGCGGGATCGGTGATGTCGCCACCGCGATAGGCAAGTCGGAAGATAGCCGCGTTAGGGGTCGAGGCGCGGGAGCCGAAAACGAAATCGAGATGGCCATCCCCATCGATGTCACCGGCGGCACTTCCCCAGGGACCACGAGAGCCGCTGGGCCAATATTTTGCCATATTCACCAACTCGGTCCGCTTGAGCGAATCCGCATCTTCTTGCAACAAGTAAATGCCCTTGTACGCATCGTTGCCCCAATCATAAACGGCCAGAATAATCTCTTTGACTCCGTCCTTGTTCAAATCAACCACCTGGCACGATTGATTCGGAGAGCCCCCAGCCATGGGAGGCAACGCGTCATATTGCCAGGCGCTTCCGTCCCAAGTAAACTTGGTGATTTCGTTCTCGCAGAAGCTATAAATATGCGGTCCGATCACAGCCACGTCCCACTTGTTCTGGGCTGTCCCTGACTTCAAGTTGAAATCCAAACCGCTCACCTCCAGGGTCCAGGTCTCAGAGCCATCACCGTTGTCTGGGATGTTGCTCACTGAAACCACCCCGCAGAAATATCCAGCGCCCGACTTTCCAGTGCGATCGGCAAAAATTAGTTCTTCCGTTCCATCATTATCCGGATCGGCGATCACCCATCGCATTGGACGAATGTTTTGGTTGTTTTCGGTCGCGATGGTCCATTTGGCGTTGGGGAGATAGTTCCCAGTACCATCTGGCACACCCATCTCATCGCTGCCGTCACCTTTGGATTCAAACACCAATATTCTTGGGGGATTCTCATTGCCTGCTTCCAAGAAATTCACTGGTCCCCAGTAAAGCTCTGGTTTGCCGTCTTTGTCCAGGTCACCCATGGTGAAGCACGGCCAAGTGTTTTGCTTGGGAATATTGGCGGTCGCCTTCCAGACCACTACCCAATTCTCCCCATCTTTTTCTAGCTTATAGATGCGAGGGATCAATTCGGTTGGCCCGTCGTTCCAGTTGTCATTCACCAGGAAGATCTCCACGCGACCGTCCTTGTCGATATCGGTGCCAGCGATCATATTCCCGGTGCCGCCATTATTGAGATTCGCTTCGGGGATCGGAATCTCAGCTTTCCGCACAAATTGCGGTTGGGCAAAATTGTCGGCAACGCTGAACATCAGCGCCAGCGCCACTAGCAATAAAATTGTACCGATTTTACCTCTCATCGAAACCTCCTTACATTTGGTTAATGGTTAAATGAATTGCAAAAGACCAGATGTGCTCCACCTCGGAGATGGAGTAAATCTGGTCCAATACTCATCAAATTGATTAAAAAGTCAACGCAAGCGAAAACCGATGGACGCTTTTCAACACGCCCAGATCAGCAAACGAATAATCGATCACGGCGCCGCGGTCCCCGAATGCTTTGAGGTCGAGCCCAGTGCCAAAAGTAAAACCGCCCTCATCAATATTGAATCGGTAACCGCCGCGGAGGAAAAACATTTTATTGAAGCAATACTCCACGCCCCAGTTGTATTGTTCGAGGTTGTTATTGGGATGAATCATATCGGCTGCTGTGGTGATCGTATTATGGGGCGTATCCAGCAAATTCACACTGATCCCGATGCGAAAGTTGATGGGCAACGAATAGGTTTCAAATGTTTTTGGCTTGTTCACATCCACGGATTTCGGATCGCTATAATCGATATAGCTCCCGCTGAATTTGATTTCCGGTCCAAAATGCAGAATCGACATCCCCAAATTCAGTCCATGGAAGCCAGTCCGATACAGCGTACCCATATCGAGGGCCCAAGCGGTATAACCATAATCGAGGTATTTCTCGCGCACAATTTTGGTCGTCACTCCCACCGAGAGCCGATCCGTCAACAACCTGGCATAAGAGAGTCCGAGCGAAAAATTGCTGATGCTGAAATTCTCCCCAGTTCCTTCAGGCTGAAAGACTGTGGTGATCTCCATATCACCGGTCATCAGATAGGCGCTGCTGATGGCAAACGTTCCGAGATTGCCGAAATCCATGGCGAAGGAGAAGGAACCGATCGAAATATCGGCTGGCCAGACCGTATACGCAGTATACAGATTTCTTTTATGGATTTCGACCAATCCGGCTGGGTTCCAGAAAACAGAGCCAGCATCATTAGTAAGCGCAGTAAAAGCTTCGCCCATGGCAGTACCACGGCCGCCAACACCAATTTCCAGAAATTGAGCGACGGCAGTTCCAACAGGGGCGAAATCCTGGGCATGAATCGATGCCCCTTGCAAACTGACCAACAACACCATGATAATAATCTTATTTTTATTCATAGATCTATTCCTCTTACTCGATATTCAAGTTTTGTTATTATCGAACTCATTTCATTTGGCAAACTGATGGAGTTGGCCGGCAACATCATCGAACAATCACAAATTTGCCCACCTTGGTGCCTAACGAAGGTGAATCGACCACAAACATGTAGATTCCTGGGGCTGCCTCTTGGTTATTTCGGGTGATTAAATCCCATTCTGCTACGCTGGGGTTGCTGCTGCCCAAGAAATCTTCGGTCTTGCGAACAATTTCACCAGAGGTAATTTCATCCACCAAATCGCCATCTAGGGTGAAAATCTTCACCGTCGCATCTGGTGGCAGATTAATAAATTGTAAGCGATGTTGCCATGGATCAGAATCGCTCGGAATCCGGTTGTTCCAGATCGCGCTACCGACGTACGGATTGGGCACGACCTTGACGCGATCGAGCGCAGAAGCGACTGGATTTGCAGGACAGATGTACTTCACATTGGCCAAAATATTGGTTTCGAGCACTCCGAATGGTTCAGGCAGCGGTTTACTGAACGATTGAACGGCATAATAATAATCAAATCCTAAGACAATATCTCGGTCGATGATTTGAAACTTGCCGGGTTCATCCCCAGGAGGTGGAGGCCAACTGGCGCTGCCGGTGGTGTCGATATAGGTTCCCAGACCCAATGGTTTGAAATCAAAATTTCCAATGGCGGTTTTCCCAACACTCTTCCAGACCTTAAACCCCTGGAAGTTCTCATTGGCAAGCGGAGAATTATCCCAAATGACCTTCACACCTTTGGTGACACCATTTTCGACGTACAGTTCAAGTTTCAGATCTGGAGGGGGTGGGGACAATGAAGCGATTTCATAATTGGCATCAACGATCAATTGGGCGACTCTCATATTTTTCACCAGCTCGACCAGGCTATAAATGCCGCCACGGACAGGATCGCTTCCGACAGCAAGTGCCGCTGTAACAACAATAGAATCGCCCGCTGCAAACGTCTCCAGCGGTCCTAAGGTGAGAATCGCACGGTAATCATAAGGAAATGGCTTGCCGCCAGATACAATCGGTCCCTCAAATACCTTTGGGGCCATCATGCGATCGTAGGACTCTTTATCGGTAGCGGGATCATTGTAGATATGATTTTGATGAAACGAGCTGACCTTGAATGATGCGGGATAGGTCTTCAGCACGCGAAATCCGATGAAGCCAGGTGACTGCAAGGTCCCATCAGGCCCAGGATTGCCAGTATCATCTGGTTGTCCATTATCTGCTGGATAGCTTGGATTATCGGCATCCCACATGAACATCATCTGGCTATCTGCATCTGCAGAAGTCAGGCCATGATCCACCTTCGACCAATCAGGGAAATAGGTGAACCAATCCCAATTGGCATTGCAAGCGCCTAAGTCATCTTGATTAGAAAACCGATACTCCGCATCCCAATTAGGCAATTTTGTCACATCGGCATCCATCCGATAGGTAAAATAGAAGTTTTTCAGATCACGAGGCGTATCAGGATACCCATCTCCATCAGAATCGATACCGACGTTCTTGATCGTGTATTCATAGATAATAAAATCATCTCGAAAGCTTTCGCTCCAGGCATAAGTCCGTTCGATCACCTCTACACCCAGTGGGGTATGCTCGGAAGCTAACGGCGCTTGGACATCATAGTACCGCGTATAGGTATCTTCCTCTGATCGGGCACCAGGGCCAGTAATGACATGAACTGAATCAAGCGGTGCGAACTCGTGATCATCCGCCTGCGACGAACGGATCACGCCATCCACTTCAGCGGTTAACCAGATGCTACCGCGATACAAATATGAATTGCCCGAGCCGCCAGGATAATCGCATGAGGGCGTTCGGTTCACATAAGCATCGTCGCCAGCGTACCCAAAATTCGTCACTCGATTCCACAACGTACCGATCTTGTGATATTTCCAGTTATCTGGAACGATTGGGCCGACAGCCGATTTGTCGCTTTTTGCGATGGAGAACCGCTGTTTCTGGCTATCAGCACCCCACATCGGAGTTGTAAGAACGGCCAAGACCAGCCACAAAATAATCAGGGCATGAAAACGATATTTTAATATCATTGATTTGCCTCCTTGGTATCACTCAATTTAAAATTGTACCGCCAGACCGCAACGGAATTGACGACGATCGCTATAGGCCTGGGGATTACGGATGTACGCGCCTGTGACATTGTCGATGGTAATGATCGAAGGATCATTGGTGATTTCGTAATAAAGCGAACTCCCAATCCAATCCACATTGCGCCGATCGAACAAATTAAACACATCCACAAAGAAATCGAGATTGAAATTGGATAGTTTGACCTGTCGAATCAGCTTTAAATCGGTGGTCGTGGTGTATGGCAGGCGTTTATCATTGACTTTGCCCGAACCGTAAGAAGAATAGGGTAAGCCACTGCCATACCGGAATTGCAAATTGGCGATCCAATTGGCAAGCGGTCGCATTCCGGCCCATTGCAGGCCAAAATCCCCTGGCGTCCGCAACGTCAATGTAGCGTTCACTGTATGGGTTTGGTCGAAATCCAAAATGTTCATCCGTCGCGCATCGGTGAACGAACCAGTGCCACCGAGATAATTAGAGCTTCGGCCCTTCGCGATCGAATAGGTATAGTTGGCGGTCGCACCCCAGAACCGACCAGTCCGCTTAGTGAACGTAAATTCCAGGCCTTTGATGTTGCCGTAATCCGCATTGGTGAAAATATTGAGCTCGATATTCTGAATGCTGCGCCCGACGTATTTTCTCCAGTCCATCAAATTGGTCACGTCTTTATAATAACCAGTGATGGTCCCTTTAATGTCATCGGAGAATTGATGTTCAACTCCTAATTCATAAGCCACTGTTTTCTCCGGTTTCAAGTCCGGGTTGCCGATATAATTGCCCACTTTGGTGAGCGATTGAATGCGATGGTTTCGATAGAGGAAATAGCCATCAGGACGCTGGAAATAATGTCCATAAGTGAAATGCAACACATCCCGCGCGGTGATGGGATGGGAGATTCCCAAGCGCGGACTGAATTGGTATTTGGCTGTGGCTTTTTTAGGATTCAGAAAAAGCGGGATACCGTTTTCATCTACTTCGGTATAGGGATAGTTATAATCTGCTGGAAAATAGATTGGGTCCTTCCAACCATTGGGATTGAACACATCAAACCGCAACCCGACCAGTGCAATAATGCCCTGGAACTCGAGCTTATCTTGAATATATGTGGCAAAATCATAGGTATCTTCATCCCAGATGTCCTTTCGGACGGCCGCAAGGTTCAAGGTCCAACTGATGTTCTCAGTTTTGGTCCGATGCAGATACAGCTCAAATCCTCCCTTCAAGAGGTGATTGGCATTCACTTGGCTCACCAGATCCGCCTTGAGGCTATAGGTCCATGATTGCTGATCGCGGTAGCCTGGATCATCGCCGCGGATCCACCAGTAATTGTTTTCTCGCTCCCGATAGATGGGATGTGGACCTGGCTTGTTGATATCCCAGACTAGGTCTTCCTTGGTGTCACCATCCCCATCCCGATCATCCACATCTCTGGTGGCATAATGATAGTTGGTGTAGAAATTATTGAATCGGATCTCATAGAATGTATTGGGGCTGAGCGTATGGGTCCAGATAGCGTAGCCGATATTGCTCTTTTTCTGATAATTCCATAAATATTCCTGCATGCCAGCGACATAATAATTTCGAAGTACATTGTAGGCAACACCACTGGGCGTTTTGCCCGGTGAAACTACAATTTCGCCCTGTTGGGATCGAAATCGGGAAGGATCCTTGACGTAAACGTAATGATTAATGGTATCGCCTTTCATCGTTTCCACATCGAAGTATTCGTTGACTGGGTAATCTGGGGCAGGGCCATATTTTGCCGCGGGAAAATAATATTGATCCCAATCACTATTATTGAAAACAGCCCCAACAGCCAATTTATAATTAGACGTCATCCGATAGGTCAATTTGCCCTGATAAGTCTGATCAAAGGATTTTTCATTCAAATAGAACCCTTGATCTTTGTCGGTGATTTCGGCAGATAGCGATAGCAGCATCTCTCCTGGGATCTTCAGCCCTATGGTAGGAAGGGCGAAAGATGTGAGAGGCTCTGGGCCATTCAAATTGAACTCGTAGATTTTTCGTATCGGCCGATACCTGTTCTGCCATGGCAATTGAGCCCCAATCGAATCGCCGAAGAACGATCGTGAGCTGGTTGAGACATACCGATTGATATTCAAGCTGCCGAAATCGGTCGTGGTCGCGCGAACTTTCCCTGAATATTTCGAGGTCCCTTCCTTTAGCGCCAGATTCAAGATGCCAGACTGGACATTCCCATACTCAGCACTGAATCCGCCGAGTGACACTTCCATTTCCTGGATGCCATACTCAGGCACATCGCTGGTAAAACCGCCAAGATTGCCAGAATATTCACCAGCAGGATCTTTCACTGGAATACCATCGATCAATACCAAAACCTCACCTGTGCGACCGCCGCGGAAGTGGTTGTTCACAACGCCCGCTTGAATATTCGCCATCCCCTGGAAATTATCGATCGGTTTGATATCGAATTCCTCGGCTGAAACAAAATGCCGCGTAGAAATTTCATCCTTCTGAATCATAGGCCGTTCAGCTACGATGGTTACCCCCTCACCAACCTTCAGCACTTCTGTCGTCAATGCAAAATCCACTTTGGTCGTAATATCAATGGAGACTCGAACGTTTTGGACGACGACGCTGCTATAACCCATCATCGTGGCTTTCAAGCGATAGGTACCGACTGGGACATTAAGGATCACGTAATAGCCATTAATGTCCGTTGCGGCACCCATAGTTGTCCCTTCAATAACCACATTGACGCCAGGCAGCGGTTGCCGATTCTCAGCATCGACGACAGTGCCAGCAATTTTGCCGGTCACTCCACCAAATAAAGCTGCAATTGGAATTAAAGACAGCCATAGTACCAACATCAGTTTTTTGACCATTAGCTCCTCCTTGAAAAATTTTTAGGCAAGCATTTGGTGCAGCAGTTTTGAAAAGAAATGAATAGAAGTTTAGCGGAATAAATTCGGGTTGATCCCATCATGGCTTTATAAAATAATCGGATTTTTAAATTGCTTCCAGGCGGAATAGTGATTTTGCCGCATTCATGGGATAATGACCTTTTTAAAATTAAAAAATTTCATATTAAAGTCAAGAAAAAAATTTTCCCTCTGTAAAATTGTTTTCAGTGCTGAAGCAACTAAAATCGTCTTCCACCACCAAAGGTTCATCCAGTTCTGTCATACCTCCGATTTAACCAATTTCATTTCTGAAGAATCATTGGAATGAACCAAATCCCTACCTGGACTTGCAAATGAAAGAGAGGATCTTCGCAGATTCTCAATTCCTCGTTCTTGTTGGACTGAACAAAACAGCGTCATATTTGAAAAGCTCAGATCATCTCAAAACGGCACTTATTGAATCAAAGCGAACCTTTCAATGGCAATTCATTTCAACAAAAGCATTTTGCCAAAGGCAACCAATGATCCAACTTTGATAGAGTAAAGGTAAATTCCTGATGGCAACGCTGATCCGTCAAAAATCAATTGATGCTTTCCAGCAGGTCGAATATCATCCACTATGATGAATATTTCACGACCCAGCGAATCAAAAACTTTTACCTTCACTGGCATCGATTGTGCCAAATCGAATTCAATGGTGGTTTTGGCATTGAAAGGGTTCGGATGGTTGGGGTAAAGCCGAAACGATGGAGTTGGTTCTGAGGCCAGCACGTTGCTTAAAAGCACTGTCTTAAATTTATAGACTTCCGACCATTCACCACTGCCAATCCAATTGGTCGCCCGCACCCGCCAATAATAAAACCGATTGGCACTTAATTTTGCTCCAGCAAAGGTGGTGTCGATAATGCCACTGCTATCGACGACGATGGCACCGGGCAGGAAGGTACTATTTTTCGCGGTCTGCAATTGGTAGCTCTCGGCGTTTGCCACCGACTGCCAAATGAAAACCGGTTCGATTGGGACATCGACCGCCTGATTTGCTGGGTAAACCAATACTGGCGGTTTTGGAAAGCCTGTGATAAACCGATAAGCCCGAGAAAAATCCCCACAACCTCCAGCATTGGCTGCTCGTACCCGCCAATAATAACAAGTTTGCGCCGATAATCCAGTAACAAAGCTAAACGTATCAGGTATGTTAGCGCGATCCACCAGCAAAGGATAGGTGAAATCCGCATCCTTGGCCAATTGCAAATGAAAATGTGATGCATCGGGCTGATAACGCCATTCCAATCGAACGGATTGGGGCACCGTATCGCTCCCATCGTTCGGAAAAACCAGCGTCGGCGGCCCAGGGGGATAGATGGCAATGGTCTGACTGGGTTGACTCTCATTCGCGTTTCGATCCAATGCGGTCACTAAATAATAATATGGATCAGACTCGAAGCCAGGAATTGGGGGCGCAAAATGGCGGTCGCCAACAATCGCAATGATGTTCTGGGCATCCTCAAGCTCGTCTGGCAGAAAATCCGGTCTTTTCGAGCGGTAGATCACAAATCGATACCCGCTGTCGCCATCAGCAGCACGAAATCCCTGCTGCCATTGAAGCATCGGTGGGCCGTATGAAGTGAGCGGAGCATACCCCAGTTGGCCTGGCGGATTGGGAGGCAGGACATCTTTCCAAGCCATGATCGGTTGAACGGCCGGATAGCGATGCAAATCGTTTTTCAATGAATCAGTGAACCCTTTCAGATTCGCGATCACATGCGTGGTGCGGAAAAAAATATTGCCAGAGACGCCACTGGTCTGTCGATTCAATCGGATTTGGTTCGGCACTTCCGAAGTGCTCCAGCCGCTGATTTTATAGATTGCAAGGCCCGGATAAAGATGTCGGCCATTAGTCTGCGACGCCCACCAGGGTAATAATTTGCCGTAATCCTGAGCTCCGCCGAATGGCCAGTAGAGCTGTGGCGCCAGGTAATCGACCCATTGATGATTCAACCAAGCCACGGCGTCGGCATAGATCTCGTTATACGCATCAAAACCAGTCGTCCCTGGTGGAACCCCATTCTTCCAAATTCCAAATGGACTAACACCAAATTTGATGAATGGCTTCACCGCTTGAATGCTATCGTGCACCATTTGAATCAACAAATTGACATTGTCCCGTCGCCACTCACCGCGATCCGTAAATCCACGAGGATCATTGGCGAACGCCGCATCGTCTTGATTCGTGATGCTGTTTGGAGGATATGGATAAAAGTAGTCATCGAAATGCACGCCGTCAATATCATAGCGTCGGACCACATCCATAATTACTGCGGTTACATAGTTCCGAACGCTGGATAAACCAGGGTTCAGAACCTTAATTGAGCCGATCTGGATGGTCCAATCCGGATGACGGTTGCTCACATGGCCAGGATCAAGGGGATACGCTCCAATTTCGCGTACAGCGCGATAGGGATTGAACCAAGCGTGCAGTTCCATGCCGCGCTGATGCGCCTCTCGAATCGCGAATTCAAGCGGATCATAATAGGGACTCGGGGCCTTTCCCTGTTTGCCTGTTAAGTAATACGACCAGGGATCGAACGGCGATGGATAGAAGGCATCACATTCTGGCCGAACCTGTAAGATGATCGCATTGATACCAACATCGTGCAATTGATCCAATAATCGGCATAGCTCAGCCCGTTGCTGATCCGAGCTGAGGCCAGGGGCGGAAGGCCAATCCAAATTAACGATCGTTGCGATCCAAGCGCCGCGGAACTCCCGCTTCGGTATTGCACTGGCAAAACTGTTAGAAACAATTATCGATATATGCAAAAGAAAGGTGAAGATGCAAAGCTTCCTTACCATGTGCGTTCACTTGTTTTGGGTTGAATCTTTCGCTCGGCCAAATAAATCGAATCTGGCAACATGATTAAATTTCCAACCATTGGGTCAGATTGCTGCTGATACAGAGCAGTGCTTTTTTCTCATCCACTGCTATTTCTGATATTTTTTCTTCAAACGGAGTTATGGCGATCCGCAAATAAAAGGATTCCTCGCTCCGCTCGGAATGACATGCTTTTCAATTTTTTCGAATCTATGGAATTTAACTCGCGAAGTCCCGCCCAAAGAAAAGCCATGATCAATATTAGGGCGAGAGAATCTCCTGATCTTTGCAACACTCACGGCTCTTTTTGGGAATGAAGCAATGGCTTCCTCGCGAGAGACGAAGATTAAAAATAATCTTATTTGATCAGCAGCATCTGGCGATGTTCAGATTGGCCCTCAAATTCAAGCCGATAGAAATATATGCCACTTGGCAGTTGCCGACCATCGAATTGGACTTCGTGATAGCCAGCTTCCCGCTGCTCATCAACTAAAATGGCGACGGTTCTTCCCAACAAATCGTAAACTTTGAGGTTCACCCGTCCTGAATTCGGCAGCTCAAATGGGATCGTAGTTGTTGGATTAAAAGGATTCGGGTAATTCTGCAATAATCGAAACGACTCGGCCAGAAACGAAGGAGAAGGTTGCACATGAACCGGTTCTGCAGATTTTTTGACCACTCTCAGATTATCAACATAAATTCGGCCTGATATCGCACCAGTATTGTCATGCGTCAATTGGAAACTATCGACGTAATAGGATTTGCCATCCATCTTCTCATTCCCCAGCCAGGAACCAACACTATTTGGATCGCTCAAGTCCCATTCCAGTAGCTTCCAGCCATACCAATCAATAGTCACCCATTTAGAAACTTCAAGGGGATAACCTTGGCCTTCGACCTCGCGGAGCGAAAATCGAAATTTGTTCCGGCTGCCGTCGCCATACACATAGCATTGGAGGATATAGCTATTGTCGAATCGCACATCGCGCGGCGCACCATTGGACAGGTACTCGCGGAGCAAGTAACCTTCGGATGGCGGGGTTTCCATCCATTGGTAATTGATAAACGCGGATCTCCGATGCACCGGCGCCGTAGCCGATCCAGGGAGATAAATATCTTTCGAATAGCCGAACGAGGTATTAGCCACAACGATGCCGGAGGTCGATCCGCTATAACTCGGCTGTTCCCAGTAACCCGTGTTGGTGAAATTGTCAATCAGCTTGATCTCGATGTATCGCTCCTGCGCGGTTCTAAAGGGAACCTCCCAGCTCGAAATCATCAGATTACCAGTCGTATCCTGAATGGTGTTTCGGAGCAGCAGGAAATAATCAGTAGCTGGCAGAAGCGCCTCATATCCCTTCGTGTTGATCACCGATCGGTCGCCCACTGCAGTTACCATGGTATGTGTTTTGATTTTTTCGCCGTCCTTCATGATCACCAATGTCGTGTCCAAAACTGTAGCGGGATTGATCAGCTCGTCGAATACGATGCTTACCACGTCATCGACGTCAAAATCCATTGTTGCGCCGCTCAACTCTGGGTAGCTTGATGCCACAATAGGACCGACGTTATCGTAAGCCTTTGTCCGAAACCGGAGGGAAAAAGCATCCCCTGGAATGCCATCGCCATTGCCATCGAGCGCCCGACCATTCACATCAGTGGCTAATGGGCTGATTGTAATCACATATTCGGTATCGAATGCAAAATTGCCTTTCACATCCAGCTTCAACGATTTATTGGCCGCATTCCAGACCAGCGGCTCCAATTCAATTGGGGGAACGATCGAGATCGCGTTGGCGAAAGTACCATTGTCCATGGTCTTCGAAAAGTAGAAGAGAATTGGCCGATTGACAGCGATAGTATCGCCTTCGGCTGGATCCGTCGCAACGATCCTCGGCGGCAGGGAAGGAATGGGATCGCTTCTTACGATATTGGAAGCGGCAGACTCATTCCAATAGCGATCCAGCGCCGTAGCAGCGTAGTAATAGCTTCCATTATAATCCTGAGTGCCAGTAAACCGATCGACAAAGGAATAACCCTCGGCCCCAAAGTGAATATCAAGGATTTCGTCGTTATCTAAATCGATGTTATTATCAGGAGACCGATAAATGGCGAATCTCATATTGGATTTCACCGATGGGTTCGGCGTCACCGTGATCTGATAATTCAGAGAATCCAGTTTGGTGATAGCAATCGATGGCGCATCAGGGGGATTGGCGTGAACCAGCTTGGTTGGACGAATTTTGGTTTTGCGACTGAAAAAAGTTTGACCTGCTTCTTCCCAGTAATTGTAATCATCCCAGCTCCCATAGCTGAAAAATTGGAAACCATCCACCCATGGAATAGTCCGGACGCGATCGATTACCTCGGGATGGCGATACCATACTTTTTGATCGGCGAACACATAAGAACCGGGTCCCACGCTATACAAACGACCCTCTGCGATCCCTTTTTGAATAAATGGTCCCCAACATTGCGGGGGATTTCCTACCAGCATATCGTAAAACCCCTGGCCAGTGGTCCAATGATAGTGCATTGGCGTTAGTTGATCGATATAGCCCTCGTTGAACCAGAGCGCCGCGTCCTGATACACATCACCATAGCCTTGCCATGGGCCCCAATTGTAGCGCCCCAATGCGGCGACTGAAAGCCGAACCCAGGGCTTGACCGCTTGGATCGAGTCGTGCAGCGTACGGACAAACTCCGTCACCGACCAGCGCCACCACTCTTCCCATGAGGAAAATCCTTGTGGCACGCCTGCGCTATACGGATGCTCGATATCATAAAGATAGCGAGACCCAGAATTTTGATGCAAAATTTCAAGCTGTGCCTCCGAAATCATACCATCCAACAAGCTCTCTTCTGCCCCAGGTTTATTCAAAAATGCCATCGGGCTGGAATATTCGTTCCAGCGAACATAATCGAGATGCAGACCATCGATGTCATAGTTTCTCACGATCTCCATGGCCACCTTGATGGTGTATTCGCGCACAGCAGCGAGGCCTGGCGACAGACAGATAGAAGATGTCATCGGATTGCCGTCACGATCCCGGCAGATCCATTCTGGATGGACCGCAGCCGGCGCTCCAGGCTGAGTGGATGATGCTTGAAATACATTGAACCAGGCATGCACCTCCATCCCCCGCTTGTGCCCTTCTTCCACGGCGTAGGCCAAAGGATCATAACCAGGGTTACTGTAACCAGCGTAATAGCCCCATGGTTCGTAGGATGAATTGTAGTAGGCGGTCCCACTCTGCCGACATTGCCACAGCACCGCATTCATATTCGCCTTTTGATGATTGTCAAGAATCTTCCGGACAAGCGCTTTGTTCTGCTCGGCTGGCTTCCCAGCGCTGATGTGCTCCCATGTGATCACCCACGTCGCACGAAATTCTTGATTCCCACCGCTAAAAAGATTCTGTTGAAATAACAAACATAAGATGATGCTATTAACGATTCGTTTCATCAATGCACCTCCAAAACAAATTTATCATTGGCGTTAAAATTTCTCCTATCCCCAATTAGCAGAAAAAACCAATTGATTTTTCCCCACAGATGATAAAACCACCGCAGATTTCCTATCCGTGGTAGTCCTGTCATCCGCGGGAAATTTCATCAAAATCACAAAAACAATTCTGTGACCTTTCACTTCTCTGACCAAAATTCATCATCCGCGAGAACATCTCCCTTGAACCCCAATTGATTCTACCCCACAGATGATAAAACCCCCGCAGATTTCCTATCCGTGGTAGTCCTATCATCCGCGGGAAATTTCATCAAAATCACAAAAACAATTCTGTGACCTTTCACTTCTCTGACCAAAATTCATCATCCGCGAGAACATCTCCCTTGAACCCCAATTGATTCTACACCACAGATTATAAAACCACCGCAGATTTCCTATCCGTGGTCGTCCTATCATCCGCGGGAAATTTCATCAAAATCACAAAAACAATTCT
>JAPDPQ010000039.1 GCA_034506395.1 candidate division KSB1 bacterium
CGCCGCCACGGATAGAGTAGTGGGAATATTCGTAGACCGAAAGATAGAGCACGGACGACAGCATCAATCCCGCCAGGACGGCTGCCGCCAACAGCGCCCCCGATTTCAAAATCGGCAGCGGCTTTCGGTTTTCTTTGAATTCCAGGATGGCCTGAAAAATAAAATAGATGCCGATCATTAGATAGGTGTAATAACAGACCTGAATGTGGGCCCGCAACAGTTGGAAGCCAATGACCAGCGCTGTGATCGCAAAGTAAAATAGATTTTTCTTTTCGAGTAATTGCTTCACCGACCAGAAGATGAGGGGGATCAGCACTACGGAATAGAATTTGGTGTTATGGCCGAAGGCGGTGAAGGCGATGAACTGCGGCAGGAAAGTGACCGCAATGGCCGAAAACAGACAGGCGTAGCGATTGAGGTTCAGCGACTTCAAAAGAAAATAGGTCAGAAATCCCAATAAAACATAATTCAGAATGATCACCATGAACGGCGTCAGTGGGATGATCTGGCTGATGCCCAGGAGGATATAATTGACGATGGTATCGACGATGTTGATCAGCGGTGCTGTGAGGCTGCCCAACGATGGCATGCCCGAAAAGATGTACGGATTCCAGAGGGGATAGATGCCTCGATTCAGCGCATCATTGATAAATGGTTTAAAACTTCGAGAATTGAGTGCGTCTGGCGCTAACAGGGTTTTCCCTTCAAATACGACCTGGTAATAGAAAATAAGCAATAGGATGAACAAAATGATTGCCGTGGCCCAATTGGGATGGCGGGTGAAGAAGCTCTCCTTCGGTTGTTTGGGAGCGGTTTTGACAGCAGCAAATTTTTTGGATTTCTTCTTGGCCATAAAATTATCTCCTTACTCGATTGATGGTCTCGGTTATAATTTTCTGATAGCCTGCAATTTCGGTTGCCCGAAAGAATTTGAATACATATAAAATCACTGGGTAACTCAACACCAGCATGAATTTCACAATGAGAGAAAGAACCGTCGATTCAAAGGTCAGCCTGTTGCCCAGCAGATAGAGCGCTGCACCGATGATGATAATTTTTATGATGCGAAGCCACTCGTAAGGTACAAAATGCAGCCGCTGGGAGACGAAGTACATGGTGATCAACGTGATGCAATAGGCGATGGTGGTGTTCACTGCCGCCGCCATCATACCGTATTGGGGGATGAAAATGATATTCAAGCCGATGTTGATGATCGCCCCCAGGCCGTAGATGATGGTGTAATAGAACGTTTTTACTTTCAGCAGGACGCCGATGTCGACGATCAAAAACAGCCCATAAAATATGTACGCCAGTGCCACCAATGGCACGGCCTTCACGCCGACCAAATACGCTGGAGTGCTGAACAACAGGATGATCTCCCTGGCGAACAGGGAGACAGCTAAAAAGAGCAGCGTTCCCAGTAGCAGAAAATAGGTAAACGCTCCCGCATAGATTTTATTGGCCTCGGGCTTGTGCTGAACGGAAAAGATGAACGGCAGCCAGGCAGTTCGGAACGGCGTTACCAGCAGCATGTTGATGATCATCCCGAACTTGTAGACGATATCGTACTGCCCAACCTCAGCGGCTGAGCCGTACCAGTTCAAGAGATAGCGATCGGCGATGGTGAGGGCGAAGCTGGCCACGGCACCAGGCACCATGGGCAGGCCGAAGTGCAGCAATTTGCCCAGCATCTCTTTTGAAAACGAAAAACCGATGGGCTTGAAAACCGTGATGGCCGCAATAACGAACACGCCGATGGCCGAATAGAGGCTGCTTTTGACCACGCCCAATACGCCCTGGTGCAACACCAGAATGTAGTACAGATTCAGGCCGACCAATAATATGAAATGAACGATATTCAATAGCGAATAGAAAACAGGCCGCTCGATGGCCCGAGCATACGCCAGGGCGAACTGCCGAAACAGATTGAACAAAACCGAACCGAAGATGAATTTCAAATAAATCGCCTGCTGCGCCGATTTGAAGATGAGCAGCGAAATAAATTCGGCCTGGATGAACAAAATGGCCAGGACGATGATCGTCACCGCACCCGAAAAAATGGTGGCTGTGGAGAAGACCGTCCGCCGCTCTGCCTCGGTGGCGCCCTCGTGGTAAAATTTGAATACCGCCGAGGCCAGTCCCAGCGTCAGCACCAGCAGCAGGGTCATCTCAGTGTAGTTGAGCAGCGCAATATCGCCGACCTGATCCGTGGGCAACTTTTTGGTGTACAGCGGAATCAGGAAAAAGGCGATGGCTTTGATGATGGCATCGCCCAGGCCATAGATCAGCGTTTGGCTGGATAGGCGTTTGAAATATTCGATCATGAAAAATTAGGCTTCAATTATAAAAGAGTCTACTCTAAAAAGGTCGGTTTTCACCGAAATTTGTATGAGCCAGTCATTGCGATCTGTCCGCCAGTTGGCGGGCGGAAAAGCGATCTCAACTGGCAGAAGGGATTGTACTCTGGCCAGCATCTTCGACTTCGCTTTGTTTCACTGCGCTTGGAACGACTTCGTCCCAAAATTGATTTTTAGATTGGACTCATAAATCTTATTCAAATTGGCTGCCTTCACGATCCGTTTGTCAATTAGTGGATCGCAAGGGTGCTAATTAGAGCTAAGGCTGAACATCCCCCTGGCCCCTTCAAAGGGGGGAATCGAACATCCCCCCTGGCCCCGCTTCAAAGGGGGGAATTCGAATGGCCCCCTAACCCGCTTCAATGGGGAGAATTCAAACATCCTCCTGAATCCATTGAGCATTTGCAAGGATATTCAAAATTTTCAGCGAGTGCAATATAATAAAAAATTGGTTCTTTTGCAAGCTAAACTCTTGTTCTTAGAACAATCGTCTTGAAATGGGTATGGTATCAAATGATGAAGGGTGAATTTTTAAAAGCCCAAGGAAGAGCCTTTCGTTGGGAGCTCAGAGGATGCGTGAAAACGTCTGCTGTTTCGGTTATTCCGAACGGATCCGTCTGCCATTCGGCGGATGGACGGAGGAGTGAGCAATCTTTATGTCTCAAAAACATCGTCCATTAACCAGTTTCTATGGCAAAATTCCTCCAAACGATAAAATGTCAGGCCGTCCGCCAGTTGGCAATTAAAGTTGACCTTGGTATCCCGAATGTTAGCATTTCATTTAACCTCATTCGCTTATTTCTTGCCTGGGTGTAGTTTTCGTTTTCGATCCTGGATAAGGTAATAAGGTTTTGGGGGTGGGGTTTTTTTAGGCTACTAAGGTTGATAAGGTTTTCCGTTGGCTCAATGAGCTTATTTTCTCAGATCAACCTTAGTAGCCAGGGCGAATCCCATCCAATGAACCTTATTACCTTATTTTCGATCTACTGAAAAACCAGATTTCAAAATAAGCCAATAGGGTTTCGGGATGGTTGGTTTACATTAGCAACTGAGGTCAATTAGGTTTTGTGTTGGCTCAATGAGCTTATTTTACCAGATCAACCTTAGTAGCCAGGGCGAATCCTATCAAATGGACCTTATTACCTTATTTTCGATCCACGGAAAAACCAGATTTCAAAATAAACTAATAAGGTTTTGGATTGGTTGGTTTTCATTAGCAACTGAGGTTAATAAGCTTTTGTGTTGGCTTAATGAGCTTATTTTCTCATATCAACCTTAGTAGCCAGGGCGAATCCCATCCAATGAACCTTATTGCCTTATTTTCGATCTGCGGAAAACCAGATTTCAAAATAAGCTAATAAGGTTTCGGGATGGTTGGTTTTCATTAGCTACTAGGGTTTCAAAAGCCAAATAAGGTTTTTATGATCGCTATTATTCAGTTGTGTTATTGCTTCCGCATTGCCACAGCGTTCCTAAACCTCCGAGGTTTAGGAACGCTTAGCGAGGCCAAGATACAGTTCTTCGATCCTTTTCATCCAGATGCGATGATCGGCTCGTTCGGTGACGAGCTGCCGATTCCGCTGGGCGATTTCCTGGCAGAGAGCGGGATTTTTGAGCAGGTGAACAATGGCCTGGGCGGTGGCGACTTCATCTCGGACGGGAACGATCATGCCATTTTCTTCGGGAACGATCCAATCCCGAAACACGGGCAGATCGCTGACCACGGGCACAGCACCGCAGGCCATGGCCTCGGTGAGCGAGCCTGGCATGCCCTCGGACGAAGTGACCGAGACGAAAATATCGGCCAGATGATAGTATTCGGCAATGCGCTGATTGGGCACGGCTCCGACCAGCAGCACTTCATTGGTAACTCCCAATTCCTGGATCAGCCGTTTCAGCGCCTGCTCCTGCTCCACGGTGCCACGATAGAGGAAGACAAATTTCACTGCTGGAAATTCTCTTTTGACCAAAGGGATGGATCTCACGATGATGTCCAGGTTGTACACTTTACCCAGCATGCGGGTGCTGAGTACCACCTTTTCATCTGTCAGTCCTAACTGGCGGCGCAGGGAGTCATTGCCTCGACGGAAGGGAAATCGGTCCAGCTCCAATCCGCCCTGGATAACCTGCACTTTGGTCTGGTCGATGCCGAAGGCGATAATCTTCTGGTTGAGATCATCGGAATTGGCGGTGATGAGATCGGCTCGGCGCAGGGCTTGGCGGGTGAGATAGCGATACATTGTCGAGCGATTTGGATCGACGTTGATATCCGAGCCCCAGGCGGTAAGCACCAGGGGATGAAAATTGGCCATAGCGCCGATCCAGCCGCAGGCGGAAATGTAATGGGCGTGCAGAATATCAAAATGAGAGCGATGCAGCAACGATCTGGTACGGAGGATGTTCTCGACGATCAGATATTTGGAATAGAACCCTCGCCAGCTTCGCAGGCGTTTCCTTGGCCATGAGTTTTTGCCACCATGAATTTGAACACCATCGAATGTGCCCGCAGGGACAGCCGCAAAAGTATCGGGATAAGGCACGAAATGCACCTCATGCCCAGCCTGCACAAAGTAGCGCAGCCAGCGCTGCACATGGATGGCAGCAGGATCGCCGAGGAATAGGAGTTTGAGAGGGGTCATTTTAGATACAGAACTTTTCGTACTTGTTCAAAATTTTGAGTTCGCATTCGGATCAAATAAACTCCAGATACGACCGATTGGCCTCTTTCATCACGTGCGTCCCAAGTGGCGATTTCGATGCCTGCATTCTTTTGGTCGTTAATGATATTCTTGACCAATCGCCCCATCAAATCATAGACATCAATGGTCACAGGCGATGTGTGCGGTATCTGGAATTCTATATGTGTAAAGCTATTGAATGGATTCGGATAAACATTAGAAATAGAGAATGACTCAGGTAAGGATGGTTCGTCCTGACCCAGAACATTTGTCCCAATAATGCTCAATGATAGGGTATCGTTGCTCGGATTTTCATCTTCCATCAAAGACGAGAAAAACTTGACGAAAAAGGGACCCTGTCCAGAAACATGCCAGCGACCGAATTCAATCTGCAATGTATCCTGAGCTGGGAGAGCGATTACAGTCTGAATGCCTCGATAAACAAGGGATTGCACATCATAAATTTCGCAGGTTACATCAAATAATGACTCTCCAAAATAGCCGCAATTTTCAATGGTGGCAATGGGAATGATGCTTGATTCAAAAAATGAGCTACTGGGGGAAATAATGCGAAGCATCTTTATATCGTGATTGTACGCAGCATAGACTTTCTTAGAAATTTGGTCATTTCTCGAGTTCAGATCATTGGCTAAAGAGACCATAAAACGAATTTCATATTCTGTTCCCCTTATCGGGCGCCATGGAGAAAAGGAAATCGCTATCTGGCTCAGGCTGGATAAGTGATCAACTGTTTTTATATCATTGTAAATGATTGTTCCAAGTGAATCAATTATGCATCTAACAGAGAAATTAGCTTCGTCGTTTTTTCCAATGTTTTTAATAACGACCTCAGGAATAATCGTGCCTGCGACAATCTGAGACGATGGATTCGTTATTCTCACGATCATCATATCATGTTGAAGCCTTTCCTCGTAAATTGTCAAAATTTGATTCGCTGACACATTGGTTGTATCCCATATAATTCCCGATGGCCAAAAAATAATCAGACTGTCTATTTTTTGCGCCTGGCCCAGGCCGAACTCTAATGGGAAACTGTCTTGGGAATAATAGCCCGCACCACCACTCGCCTCTCGAATTTGTTGTTGATTTTTGCTGATTATTTTTGCTCTGGCACCAATAGCACACTGATTGCTTAATGTTCCAATCAAGTGAAGGATAAGCCAATTGTTATGGTTGCCATTATTTTGATAGAGGTGAGTCCCTGTTGCTGTATAGGTTGTTGTTAGTAAATCCAGGTCGCCATCGTTATCATAGTCGCCAAAGCTGGCTGTATTGCCACAGGAATAATTGGTTATGCCCGATGTACCAATTGTTTCAACAAATTTTCCATTGCCCTGATTGTGGAATAGATATTCTCTGCCGCCCCAAGCGTTATAAAGATAAAGGTCCAAATAACCATCATTATCCAGATCGCCCCAGGCGCAGCCACATACCCCTTCAGCAAGGTCCAATCCCGAGTTGACGGTCGCATCGATAAAAGAAATTCCTTGCTGATTCTGAAAGAGGACGCCATGATTATAATTGTTTGCTACAAAAAGATCCAGAAACCCGTCGTTATTGTAGTCCCCCCAGGCACAGCCATATCCATTTCCTGAATCGAAAATACCGACTTGCTCGGTAACCTCTGTGAACGTTCCATCATGATTGTTTTTATATAATACATCCTCAGCCTGGTTATTTACAAAAAGATCGAGGAAGCCGTCATTGTTATAATCTCCCCAGGCCACGCCTCGACTCTTAGCGTAAGCATGTCCGTCGACACCTGCTGCAAAAGTGACATCAGAAAATGTCCCATCCCCATTGTTGCGATAAAGGATATTCGCTTGGCCGAGCTCAAAATTCACCACATAAATATCGACAAAGCCATCGTTGTTATAATCGCCCCAGGCACCAAAATAGCTGTTCAGATTGCAGCCTACTTTGGCTTGAACGGTAACATCTTCAAATGTGCCATTACCAAGATTCAAATAAAGGATATTGGGGAGATCTCGATTGCAAACATAGAGGTCGATAAAACCATCATTGTTGAAATCCGCCCATGAAACGCCAGTGGTCCACCCTCGAAATCCAACTCCAGCAGTCTGTGTAACATTCGAGAATGTGCCATTTTGATTATTCATGAATAACGCATTTTCGCCAAAACGATTCCCAAGATAAAAATCTAAAAATCCATCATTGTTGAAATCACCGAAAGCAGTTCCGCTATCCCATGGACCAGTTACTTTTGCCAACTCGGTGACTTCAGAAAAATTAATGAAAGAAGTTGGATTGGCTTGAGCGAGTAAAATTTCAAATTGCGCCAGCAATGATATGGTAAGCAGTAGCGCTGTGGCTAATATGTGATTCTTGCTCATGGCGAAACCCTCCTCAATTTCTCTAAAGGCCAGTAAAATTTATCGGAAGTTTACGCTTGAAGCATCTCAAATGATTTAATCTTTCTCTGCAACCCCAAAAAGATAAAGCCCCCACCGCTGTGAAGCTTTCGTGGAAGAAAGCGCATGAAATAGATTTGACGGAATATTGAGCTTACCCAGTGAATAAAAAATCAATGGCGACAATGTATAAAAGGTCGTGATTTCAATTTTTTTTAGACCAACTCGATCAAAAAGTCGGGCCAGGTAATCTGGACGCCAACGCTCTTCATAGCCATAATTGGTGGAAACAAAGCCTCGATTGGTAAACCGCATTTTAATGCGGGCTTTTTGTTTGTACCATTTAAATAGAATATCAGCGAACATCCAATCCCAACGCAAGCCATTGGGAACTGAGATGACTATTCTTCCCCCTGGCTTCAGAAATTCTGTCCAATATTTTAGCACTTCCTTATGATTCGGGAAATGTTCCAATAGACCAAATGAGATGATCCCATCAAATCGATTTTTATCAAAAGGCAATTCTGTTGCCGAATAGTTGAAGATAACATTTTTGTGACCCTTTTCATGCAAGAGATTTTGGGCTTTTTCGACAGCGACTTCAGAGGAATCTATGCCGATGCAATCAATTCCCTTTTGCAATAGATAGAGAACCCATTTGCCGATTCCACAGCCGATATCCAAAACCCGATCACCTTTATTGAGATACTTGTCAAGCACTCCCATCACATTTTGGGTATAGGCTCTTTCTGTATAAATTTCTAAGATTGATGGAGTCTTGCTTGCCTGCAAAGAATCCGCAATGTTGTATTCTAACCAAATGTCTTTTTTATCAGCATCCATGATTTTATGACTCTCTTGAATGACGACTGGCAAACATTTTTTCTATTGAATTTTCCCCCCAACCTCTCTCATTACCTCCCCCAACCTCCTCGTCAATTCCCGCCGATCGAACGACCGAACTTTGGTCTCGTCCAATTGAGCATTATTCAGCTCGTTTTTCTTCCATCGCAGATACAAATTTCTCAACGCTTCTTTGATCTGCTGGATATTCGATGGATGAACCACGATTCCCGCCTTCAGCTCACAGATCAGCTCGGCGGCGTCGCCCTCGGGGGCCAGGGCCAGAATGGGCTTGCGGGCGCCCAGATATTCGAACAATTTGCCCGTCAAAATGCCCTTGTTGGCTGGCGCATCATCGATAATCAACAGCAGGACATGGGAGGCCAACAGGTACTGAATGCTCTGCTGATGCGGCACATAAGGAATGATTTCGACCATGCCCTGGAAGGTCGGCTGGCGCAACATGTCCTCGATGAACCCGCCGATGCGGCCTACAAAGGTCAGTTGGAGCTGCTGCTGCAACTCGGGCAGCTCGGTCAGCAATTCGGCCAGGGCTTGCAGCAATGACTCGGGATTGCGATGGCCGTAGAGCGAGCCTGTGTAGGTGATGACCATTTTGTCGTTGGGCGGATAGGCTGAAACGCCCTCGAAGTCGGCGCCATCGTAGCCATTGGGCAGCAACAGCCAACGCCCATCCACCAGTTCGGGATGGCGGCCTCCCAGGTCCTGGGCAATGCCGCTGGATACGGTGAGGATGCGATCGGCGGATTTGAGCACCGAATGTTCCAGATAGCGGTCGAATTTATCAGGCCATTTGGGCCGTTTGGCCGAGGAGAGCCAGCCGACCCATGAGTCCCGAAAATCAGCCACCCAGGGCCTTCCCGTGAGCTTCTTCAGCCAATAGCCGATGAGGTGACAGGTATAGGGCGGCGCCGAGGAGTAGATGACATCGATCCCTTCGTGTTTGATCGCTTTGAGGCCCAATGCCACGGCGAACGGCAGCCAGCCCACACGGGCATCGGGGATGAAGAAACTGCCCCGAATCCATTCGGCCAGCCGCTCGCTGAATTTTTTCTTCTGCACAGCGTCCCGTGATAAAGTGGCGATGTCCACCGCCTCGTTCATCTGGCGGCCCGTGAGCTTGCGATAGAGCTGGTACGGCTCAGGGATGTAGCTGCGATAGACGGTCAGCTTCGGGGGCAGCTCGGCCAGCAACGATTCATCGTAAGCGGGATAGTCGGCATCACGGGCGGTGAGCACCACTGGCTCCCAGCCCACAGATGGGAGATATTTGACGAATTTCAGCGTCCGCTGTACGCCAGCCCCACCACTGGGCGGGAAGTAATAGGCGATCATCAGGACTTTATTTGGGGATGTCATAATTTTTAGGCGTTAATTTTTTTCTCCAACGGATAGAAACAATCCAACGGATGCTAATTCCCCACGGATGATAAGACAGCCACGGATTTTCTTTTTATGAAAATTATCCGTAGAAGACTTCTCATCTGTGAGAAACTTCATTTATCATTTTCTCGAATGGAGTAAAACAGGCTAATGGATGTTAATCTCTACGGTTCATAAAACACCCACCAATGTTTTTATTATGAAAATCATCCGTGGAGGTTGTATTATCCGTTGGGAAGATTTTGCTGCACTTTTTCAAACGGATTTTCATTTCCACGTATTATGAGATAGCTACGGATATTTTTTAATGAAATTCATCCGTAGGAGAAGCTGTAATGCAATTTGGCAAATTGCGTTACAGCCTTTGACCGCAGGCAATACATAAAGAATCAAAGGTTGAAAATCAACGTCATTTTTTTGCTGCCATCAGGCTCAGGGCGATATCTGATAATGCTGCTCAATCGCTTTGATAAATTCGGCAAATGTCATGGCGGTTGTGAGGGGGAGATGATTAGCGGGATTTTCGAATGGATGGATATGCCATCCACCTGTATTATCGGCGCCAAAAATGCGATTACCACTTTCGATCAGCGCATAAGCGATCCTATCGGATTGTCGATTATAAAAAATATCAATGAAGTTGCCGATCGTCAAAGGCACCCTTATGCTAATAGAGGCTAAACCAATCTGGCGAACGATGGGGACATCGCAAATCCGAGCAGCAGCAGCTACCTCAAATATGTGATGCTGAAATTCTCGGATTGTCATTGCAATTCCTCGAGCAGATGTTCCAAATTTTGACGTTCTAGCACGGCAGCTTCCCACTCCCAATAATCTTTCTCGACCTCGTACGAACGCTTATTCGGGATTTGATCCTTGTCCCAGGCAATTTTGAATTGATCGAAGGTCATCCGATAGCGCTCCTCAAACCTGGCAATTTGTTCAGAATAGTTTTTGAGTTTTAATTGGATCAAGTCCCTTGTTGCCAAAGGCAGCGCTACATCGATCCGCTCTTCCCCTGTCAAATGAGTTAATATTTTATGAATTGGTTTGCTGATAGTGACTTCGCTCATGACATTTGAATTCCTGATTGTTATTCGTTCGCAACTAAAGCTGGCGTTAGAAATTCCTCAATCGCCACCGCCAGCCGCTCCCAGGAAAATTGCTTCTTCTGCTCTTTGATATTTTCCGTGTAGGTCTCTTCTTTTTTCTCTTTAAAAAAACGAAGTATGGCCTGAGCCAGCGCCTGGACATCCTGGGCGGGAACCACCAGGCCTGTCACATCCTGCGCCACAGCTTCGGGCAGGCCCCCCACATCGGTGGTGATCACGGGCTTGTTGTAATTATAGGCGATCTGCACGATGCCGCTTTGCGTGGCGGAAACATAGGGTAGCACCACGACATTGGCCGCCGCAAAGTACAATCCCACTTCCTCGTTGGGGATATAGTCATCGAAAATTTGTACTGAATTCTGCAGCCCCAATTGCTCGATCTGGCGCAGATATTTGGTCTTGTCGTCGTAAAACTCGCCCGCCACCAGCAGCTTGATTGGCATCTGCTCTCGAATAATTGGCAGCGCTTCAACCAGAAGGCTCAGGCCCTTGTAGGCTCGGACATAGCCAAAAAATAGCAACACATGTTCGTCCAGGCCGATGCCCAGTTTCTGTCGGGCGGCTTCTGCGGTGTAATTCTGTTTAAAAATTTCATAAACGGGATGCGGCACCTCTTTGAAGTTCGCCTGGGGTCGGAAGCGCAGCAGATCAGATCGAACGATGCTCGATTGGACGATGAAATAATCCACAAAAGCCAATCCCAATCGATTCAGCAGAGTATCTCCCAATTTCCTCTCGTGCGGGACGATGTTGTCGCAAATGTACAGCACCCTCGTTCGAGTGAACAGTCGGGTTAAAAAAGCGATACTGGCATAAGCAGGCGCAAAGAACGGCAGCCAGTATTTGAAAATGATCAGATCAGGCTGCTGGCGACGGATCTCCAGAAACGTCCTGATCCAGCTCAACGGGCCGATCGAATCCAACAGCGGTTTACTCGGGATCGGCTCGACCTCCTTGCTCGAGTCCTGCTGGGTTTTGCCAGGGAAAAAAATGCTCGGATACTGGCGTTTGAACGAGATGATCTGCACCTCGTGGCCCCGTTGTCGCAGGGCTTTATAGAGCAGGGCGACGTAATGGGCAATCCCACCCCGCATTGGATAAGATGTTCCGAGGATGATGATCTTCATAATTGGCTCAAGAGACGCTCACATGTTGTTAGAACCGTTGGCACATAGATATGTTCCATGCTGTGGTGCGGGCATTCACGGGCGAAAAAGCAATCGCATTTGATGGCAGGCTCGAGGATTTCGCCCAGGCCGTACAGCTCAAACTCGTGCTTATTGAAAATATTATTGAACAGAACGATCTTTTTGCCCAGACCGATGGCGATATGGGTGGCCATGGTCACGGCGGTGACGATCAGATCGCATTGGTCCACCAGATTGATGAACTGCGGCAGCGGGAAATGCCCCAGATAAGTGGCGCCGCTCTGTTGAGCGATGCGGAGATTTTTCTCATGTTCCTCAGGGCCACCCAGGATCAGCACGCCGTTGCCCTGTGCTTTCAACTGGCGAGCCAGTTCGATCCAGTTCCTTTCGGGCCACAATCGGGAGGGCCAGCGACCGCCGCAGCCCGTGTTCAGCCCAACGATCGGTTTTGGCTCCGAAATGTTCCATTGATAATTGCGATCGGCAAAGTTGCTCAGAATATATTTCTCACCCTGAAATTCAAACCCGCAGATCTCGAAGATCTCCTGGGGATAGCTTTTGGTATTGGCTTTGTTGGCCGAATCGAACACGCCCGTGAGAAATTTGGCCTCAGCATTTTGATCCAATGGATAGCAGCGATTGAATTGGTTCAATCCAAACCCCTGCTTCTTTCGGGCAGCAATTTGATTGGCCAGGGCACAGGCCTCCCGATCCTTATCGAGATTGATCAGCAGATCGAACTGGGAGGCTTGCAAGGCGACGATATTTTTCAAATCGAACGACAGAATTTGATCGACCCAGTCCGCTGGCACCAGTTCGGGCGATTGGGTGAGCCAGGTGATATGTCTGGCGGGATAGACCTGCTTCAGCTTGCGCAGCAATGGTGTGGTGCGAATCACATCGCCTGCTGCTCCCAGCTTGATGATCAAAATTCGTTCTTTAATGGGATCGTAGTGCGGGCAAGTTTCGCAGATGACGTTCTCTCGCTTGTGCGGAAGGCAGGGTACATCGCCCTTGAAGTGGCGGCAATCCTGGTTGATTTTCAGGTCCTTAATTGGAGTCATGATGTTCGTGTTCAAGTTAAAGCTGCCAGATGAAAAAGTATTCCTCAAAATGTTCCAGTGGATCTAGCCCAAAATCAACATCCAACTTTGGTCTTGGGAGGCAAAATATCAATCAAATATCTAAAAAATGCATCTTTGTTTCAGACTAGGATCATGAACTTTTTCGGTCACACTACCAGGCGTTTGGGATTTCATAGAACCTCAAATAAGAAAGCATTTCCTTTAATCAAGCGTACGCTGCGGCTAATGCCTGCTCCGCCACATCAGGTAGATCAATGGACACAAACGAAGCTGCTGGATAAAGATAACCGTCTGGTTCTGATTTATCTTCATCAATAATCCGAATCATGCCATGCGCCTCTGCTTCGGGATCTGGTAGTTGACGGTAAACTTTGCCCACAATGAGGCTTGCTTGATTGCCTGAATTATTGATACAAAGTACATATTTATTCATCGTATCAACCTCTTGATCTTAAAATCTTTTTGTCCTATACCATGCGCTTCAAACCAATGAACCTCAGCCTCGCAAATGGTACCATCGGCAATTCGCACAGTCGCTTTGCCCTTCATCTTTCTCCAATGACCTTTACCGTATGTTCGCTCCAGATAACGCCTGATGTGCACCCCCCGTCCAGTTGCAATTGTCGTCACCTCTCTTATCTCGCCGACAATTTCAAATTGAGCCATGATGGTTGCTCCTATTAAATCGGACAATATGCAGGAGAATACAAAAAATCGAGAGATGCATTAATAATGGTTCCGTCCCACAAGATGGATCTTTAATATCGTCATTGCGACTCACCTATTGCCGAAGAGTAGGCATGTTTTGATGGCAATTAATGCGTTCTTCATAAAGCAACTGCCAAAACTTCTTCCAACCTTTTTGCAAATGACACGTTACTGTTTGCTCAAAATTCTTTTAATCGAATAATCCGCCTTTTTCTGCTGCGTCTCGGTAATCATCTCTCCCAGCAATCCGATGGACACGAACTGGATACCCACGATCACCAATAGGATGCCCAAAAACAGCAATGGCCGATTGCTCAAAATCCCTTTGGCCACGATCTTATCGATCGCCAGGTAGAGATTGATGATCATGCCGATGAGGAAGGTGATCAGACCGATACTGCCAAACAGATGCAAGGGCCGTTTGCGGAATTTATTCAGGAACACCACCGTGAACAGGTCGAGCAGGCCAGCGATGAAGCGAAACATGCCGAATTTGGTCTTGCCATATTTTCGGGGATGATGGCGAACGACCAGCTCGCCCACCCGATAGCCCTTCCAATGGGCTAGCACGGGGATGAATCGATGCAGTTGCCCATAGACCTGGATGTCTTTGACCACCTCGCTCCGATAAGCCTTTAGGCCGCAATTGAAATCATGGATTTTCAACCCCGATACCCAGCCAGTGACTTTGTTGAAAATCTTCGACGTATTCCGTTTAATAAATGGGTCGTAGCGCTTTTTCTTCCAGCCCGAGACCAGATCGTAGCCCTCGTTCAATTTATCGATCAGATGGGGGATTTCCTCGGGATCATCCTGCAGATCGGCATCCATGGTGATGACGTACTGTCCCCGAGCCGCCTCAAAGCCGCAGGCCAGGCCAGCGGATTTGCCGTAGTTTTTGCGGAATTGGAAGACATGGACCTGATCATCCCGCTGATGCAATTGCTCCAATGTTTGATCCGATCCATCGGTCGATCCATCGTCGACGAAGATAATCTCATAGCTAAAACGGTTTTGTTCCATCACCTGATGAATCTTGTCGTATAGTTCCACCAATGATTCTTGTTCATTGAACAGCGGAACAACAACAGAAATGGTGGGAGCTTTATCTGGCTGATACTTTTTCAAATTATCCATGTTTCACCTGGGCTTATTGCATTGCTGTGAAGCTGGACATTTTCCCCTCTAAAAATTGCCTCAAAAGGAAAGCTTTGGCAGCTCACTTGAGCTCGATCATCTGATCGGTCGGATCTGGCTCAAAGTTCGATCCAGCGCGCTTGCTCAGGAATTCTAAATGAGAAATCCTTTCTATCTAAATGGCAATTGGCCTCGCGAATTTTATAGAGCATGGTGATGCGCGTATTCTGTTGGGGCTGAAAAATTCGGATGAGCCGAGGCAATAGCAATCGGCCCTGTTGCTCAAATTGCTGGTACTCAATTTTCAGCAACACATTATCTTTTTGATCCGCCAATTGAAATTCAGTGATCACAAATTTCTCTGGATCTATCCAAAATTTTCGCTTCATCTGGTCCAGGGATGAGACAATGAGATATTTATTCCGATCAACAGCCAGCGAATCGCGGGTTTTCTCAGCCAAATGTTGCAAGCCCGATATCATCAGCGACAATTGATTCATCGGTACATCGATGGGTATCAGGTCCTGACCAGTATTGTGCTGTGGATCGCCATAATAAACCAGATTCTGAAGTGAATTGTAAATGAGAAATCGCTGCTGGTCGATGAATAAAAAACCATAACCGATTCCCATTGGGCCCTTAATAGTCAGCAAAAGCGAATCGGGTTGTTTGATCAGCAACCGGGAGGGGACGGTGAAATTGAGTTGCGGCGACTCAATGCTGAGTTCCACTTCGGCTCGGACAGAGCGAAATCGCAGGTTATTTTGTTCGATTCGATAGCGAAGCCCGGCGATCGTCACCCCATCCAGTGTTAATGATGGCTTTCTCTTCGATCCCGCACAGCTCAAAATCAAAAGCATCGCTAATAGAAAAAAAAGAGATCGTTTCACTTTCGCCTCTAACCTGATTTTAGCTTTTAGCGGCCAAACTTTTTAATATAATGTCGTTCAATCATCTTTACAATTAAACAAGCTCCGACATGTTTTCTGTAGACCGAAAATAAGTGCTTCCATTTCCTTTACTCGATTCGGCTGATTACTATCGACTGTTTGCTGAATACTGAAAAACTAAGTACTGATTACTGGACACTGATTATTTGCTTTCACTGGTCCTAAATCCCCCTCGTTATTGAATCCCCAATTTTTTTCGCACCTCAATCCGCTTCTCATCCAGTTCAAGCGCTCTTTTCCAGTAAAGGCGGGCATTTTCAAGGTCGTTCAATTTTTCATATACATCGCCAAGATGTTCCATAACCTCAGCCGAATTATCTCGATATTGAACAGCACGAGAAATATATTCTAGCGCTTTCTGGTAATCCCCCATTTTAAAGTAGATCCAGCCTAAGGTATCTAAATAGGCTCCATTTGTGGAATCGACTGCGACAGCTTGTTGGGCCATTGTTAATGCTTCTTGCAATTTGATCCCTCGGACCGAAAGGCTATAGCTATAATTGTTCATTAGGAGCGGATCGTTGGGTTTGGCCCGAAGCGCGATTTCATAGAGGCTATCAGACTTTTGATGCATTTTTTTCTCATCGTAGATCATGGCTAAGGTGCCTAAAGCATCGACAGCATAATTGGACTTCAGGGCGATGCTTTTTTCCAAATAAGGGACAGCTTCGTCAGATTTATGGCGCTGGTTGAGGACAGAGCCCAAAAAGAAATTAATATCAGGATGGTCTGGCAATGCATCGACAGCTTCACGAAAATGGGTCTCCGCCATCTCAGTCTGCTGGCTCCTTAGGTAGCTAAATCCGAGTAAAATCCAGCCACGTGGGAACTCCTTGTTCAATTCAACTGATTTTTTCAGCCATGGAATGGCGGCGTCCATTCGATTGGATTGGAAATAGATCGACCCGATACTGAAGTAGGCGCGAAAATCGTTCGGAAATCGTTTAACGATTTGTTCAAATTGCTCGATCGATCGAGCCGTGTCCCCCCTATCAAAATGAAGCTCGCCCAATCTCAAGTAATTTTCGATGCGCAGGCTATCCCGTGCAATTGTTTGTTCGATGGTCTGAATCGCTTCCTCCCAACGTTTCTGCTTCGCGTAAATCTCATTCAACTCCTCCAGGCAAGTGCCAAAACTCGCATCCCGATTCAAGCCACGTTGATACCAATCGATTGCCGCGGCTGTATCGGATCGCGTCAGATAATATTTCGCCATCCCAAGATAGGCACGCTCGTCCTCTGGATATTGTTGATAAAATTCTAAAAATTTTTTCTCGGATTTATCGAAAAGCTGGTTCTCAAGATAAATATTTGCCAGCCTCAAAAGCATCTCAGGATTCCCATAACCTAATTGCAGCAATTCTTCGTATTGGTTGGCCACCTTCAGATCTTTTTGTTGAGCCATATACAAGGCAATTAGGGCATACCTGGTTTCTATGTCAGAGGGATCTAACTGAAGAATCTTTCGATACACGATCTCAGCATCTTGAAATCGTTGCTGGGCATGATAAATGCTCGCCAAAGCGCGATACGAGTCTATCTGATTGGGGAATCGCCTGATCGCAGCTCTTAATATTTTTTCTGCACTCTCATATTTTTCCAATCGGATATAATTCTCAGCGACTTTATTGTAGATGGTAGCAGAAGACGAATCGTGCAACAACGCTTCGTTGAATTCTAACAGTGCGCTCCGAAAATCGCCAATCATTTCGCTGGTTGTCCCGCGAATGAAATGTCTCACGGCTTCCGGATTGGCAGAGACCGCTTTATACTGCTGCTCCACCGACTTTTTGGTTTGCATTCGCTGGATACCGGCGCAGGCAAGGAACCAAATCCCTATCAGGATCAAAGTTAAAAGGAACTTATTTCTCATTTTTGCTCCATCAATTTTTCCGCCATTTAATAGCGGGACTCCATCTGGTGGTTCTGCTAAAGACCACTTCAGTTTAACTTTTGATGAGATCGGAAGTTTCATCAACTGGAATTCAGCGGCGCTGGCAGGCAACCGCCAGCCCACATTGGCTACTTATGTTCCGATCTGTTCCATCAGCTATGATTAAAGACAGTTATGCTCAATCAATCATAGGTGGAAAATTCAGCTTGGCAAAAGCTGTATCAAATTTAAATTATTCACAAAAATTGTCGCCTGCTTCTGAAAGAAATTCGCTTTCGGCGCATGCCAATGTCTCTCAGCGCTTTGCACTTTTCCCGCCTCAGCTCAAGTTCATTCGTGCGAATTGGTCTGTTCAATTTTATGCATGGTGATGCCAGTGAACCCATAAAATATCGATACGAACGGATTAATAAGGTTCAAGAATGCGAATGGAAGATAAGCGAACGGATGAATCCCTAACGTAGCAAACATGAATGCGCCACATGTGTTCCATGGGACGAGCGGTGAACTGAGCGTGCCAGCGTCTTCCAGGCAACGGGATAGATTTTTGGGATGCAAGCCGCGCTTCTCAAACGCATCTTTGTACATCCGGCCTGGCACGACAATCGAAAGATATTGGTCTGGGGCGATGATATTCATGCTAAGGCAAGTGGTTATCGTTGCCGTCACCAACAGGCCGGTGTTCTTAGCCGCTTTCAGGATGGTTGCCGCAATTCGTTCCAACATTCGACTTTTCTCCATCACGCCGCCGAAGGATAGCGCACACATGATCAACGCCACAGTGGACAACATGCTCTCCATTCCCCCACGAGTCAATAGGGAATCGACCATCTCAAAGCCAGTTTTCGATTCATAACCGCTAAAAGCAACATGAATGACAGTGCCAACATCGCTTTTCTGAAAGATCAGCGCACAAACCCCACCCAGAATCGAACCAGCCAATAGCGCAGGCAACGCTGGCATCCGGGTGATCACCATGACGATTACCAAGCATGGAGGAATTAATAGTAGCGGATGCAAATTAAAATGTTCATTTAGGGTTGATAGGATGGTGGCCACGTTTTCAGCTTGAATCTCTGAGCCAGCATAACGGAGCCCAAGAAACGCATAAATGATCATGGCAATCGTCAGGCTAGGGGCAGTAGTATAGATCATATGCCGGACATGAGTGAATAAGTCGGTACCAGCCATTGCAGGTGCTAAGTTGGTGGTATCGGATAACGGCGACATTTTATCACCGAAGTAAGCGCCAGAAATAATCGCTCCAGCAACCATGGGCAAAGGGACGCCCAAGCCTCTTCCAACACCAATCAGTGCAATGCCGACTGTCCCAGCAGTGGACCAGGAACTGCCAGTGGCCAGTGAGACCAAGCAGCAGATCAAACAGGTCGTGACCAAAAAAATTGCTGGAGATAGCACTTTCAATCCCCAATAGATCATCGTGGGCACAATCCCGCTCAAAATCCATGTACCAATGAGCGTGCCGATGACCATCAGAATGAGACAGGCCTTGAGCGCTAATGAAATGCCATTGATCAGTCCTTCCTCAATTTCGCTCCAGCGAAACCCCAATCGCATCGCCATCAAGCCAGCAACGGCTGTCCCTCCGATCAATGGAATATGTGGAGTCGAGCCGAATTTGATAATTGAGAAGGCCAAAAAAAACATCAATAGGATCACCGGGATAAAAGCTTCGAAGAGAGTTGGGGAACGATGCTTTGTTGTAACGGTCATGAATCTGTTTCCCTGATCAAATTTTCAATGTTAGTTTGGTGGCTGATAATTTTAATGGCTAACAACCAAGCAGCAAATTTTCCATCAAAATTACCCTGTTTTTGAACAACAACTTTTCCCATTTTTGCTAACCTCCGCCAAACGAGCTTATGAACTTGGCTCCTCGAAACAAGCGCAAGAAGGCCAATACGATCGCATCGATCATTGTTCATATGGCTGCTCTCAGTTAATCCCCAAAATCTAGTGGCGCAGAGCTACATGGGACATTTGTTCTGCACATTTTTATCAGAATAGCTTTACCAGCGAATTCATGTTAACGGATGAAAGACAAAACTTGAGAGAATTCGGCTTTGCTATCGGTTCGATTAAACACCTTTGAACCATGCAAGCTATCCAGAAATTCACTCCCCCGATAGAACCTCCACTGATCTTAGAACGGGTACATTATAACAAATCTTAGCATAAAAGTAAAGCAAAAAATAGCCACATCCAACAATGTTTCTGGGTTTCCAAAAAGAATAATTGGGGATTAAATGGGTTGATTTCATTCATCGCAATTCGGGAAATCGAGCAGAATGGAATCCTATAACGGATTTGAACGACTATCTTTTTTTGCTTTTTCTTCAAAATAATCTTATTGTATTTTAAAGAAAAATTATTTACATTATGCGGCCAGTTTTCTAATGGGTTTCTGCTGAAAAATTCCAATAATCAGCCCAACTATCATGCTGTCCGCCAGCAGGCGGAGAGGGGCAATGTGAATTCATTGAATTCCGAATTTTACAATAGAAGCGAATGAGCCTCGTTGATGGATTCATAATAGAGAGTAATTATATGTAACGCAAGAGGGACTTTCACCATGGGCAGATCCAGATTCTTGATGTTGCTGTGTTTAATAATATTTCAGTTTCGCTTGAGTCGCGGTGATGAAATCCGATTTATTCAAGCCCCGAGAGATTCATTTATCCTCAAAAGCTATTCCTGGCAATCGCCAAATGAGTATCGTCCGCTGATCCCTCTCGATGGTGAGTGGGAATATCGAATCAAGGAAAAAGACGTGTTTCGCCCTGTCGTGCTGCCAGCCAGTTGCGATTATTATGGCGAAATCACATTCCGCAAGTATTTCGTTCCCGATTCGAGCTTTTCGGATCATTCTTTTCGGCTGATCTGTTATGGCATCAATTATTCCTGTCGAATTTTCATCAATGATAAATTTATCGGTAGCCATATCGGCGGTTATAATTCCTTTTCATTCGATGTCGCCGATGGGATCATCCATTTATTCAAAAAGAACTGTATCGAAATTAAAGTCGATACGCGGCTGAATAATAAAACTACTATCCCCCATCGCTACCAACCAGAGGCGATGAACAATACGCCCGGGATCTTTCGCTCGCTTTATTTGCTGGCAATCCCAGAACTCTCCATTGAAACGGTGGATCTGGAGTACCAATTGTCACCAGACTATTCCCAGAGCCAATTTGATTTGTCCTTTGTCATTAAAGATCGAATTGAAAATCGCCCAGAAAAAACACCATTGCTCCGGGCATTGGTCTATTCGATCGATTTGCGGGAAGAAAACGAAGATCGACCAATTTATCAGGAACGAAAAGATCTCGACATAAGCAATTATAGCTTAACCCGTACAGTCACCACGCAATTCAAATTGGCTCAACCAAAGCTTTGGTCACCGGATACACCGCATCGATACTGGCTGCGTATTCAACTGATTTCTCAAGGAAAAATCATTGACCAACATGATCAAAAACTGGGTTTGAAACGACTCGAAATTCAAAACGGCGATGTATTCCTCAATAGCCAGCGTCTTATTCTCCGCGGAGTGACCTGGGCTGAGGATTACGGGGCCAATGGAGCTATGTTCGATCGTGCCTCACTACTGGGCGACCTTGAGATGGTCAAACAACTTCATGCCAATGCCATTCGCGTGTTGCATCATCCACCCCATCCAGCGGTGGCATCATTGTGCGATAGCTTAGGGATTATGTTGCTCGAAGAGATCCCGGTGGAATGGCTGCCAGCAAAAAGATTTTCCTCTCCCCTGTTTACCGATCATTATGCCGATTATTTGCGGGAGACCATCGAAAGGGATAAAAACCATGTGTGCATTTTAGGCTGGGGGATCGGTGGGAATCTTTATTTGTCCGAAGCCAATTTCGCTCAACTGTTTGCAAAACTCAAAAGCAATGCGCCGACATTGCCAGGTCAAATTTTATATTTTTGGAGCTCTCCACCGCTATCCAGCAACCATGACGATTCAGCCGTATACCAGGTCCTTTCAGTCCTCGATATCAAGAAAGATCAGCTTCAATCGGAGCTTCAAAAATGGCTTCGGCAGCATCGTGACCAAGCTAAATTCGTGCTATCATTCGGAGCCCCTCTGAAAGCTCCCGCCACAAGCCAACAAACGGGGCTGAATGAAGAACAACAATTACTAAAAATCGCAGAGATATGGCAAACCATTTCCGCTCAGGAGGGGATCGACGGCTATTTTTACACAGCGCTAACCGATTATCTGGGGAATTTTCCATCGGCCCGCTATGAAAATAATATCATCAGCAATCTGAGGCCGTTCGGATTAGCAGATCAGCAACGCAAAAAGCGCGCTGCTTTTGAAACGCTCCGCAGATTGTATCAAGAAGGCAAGGTCAATTATAATTCGATCGCGGATATTAAAGCACAACCCCCAATCAGTTTCCCGATCACTGGTCTAACTATGGTTTTGATCTTCTTATTCATGACCAATACTCGGCGTTACTTTCGAGAGAATTTTCGCCGGGTGTTTGTCCATCCTCACGGCTTCTATGTGGACATCCGCGATGGCCGAAAAATTCCTGGCTCTCATACTTTCGCCATGGCGCTATTCTCATCTGTCGGGATTGGCCTCATCCTGGCCTCACTGCTGAGTTATTTTGGCAACGAGCTGCCAATAGACCATCTGTTGACCTTGGTCTTCCCAGGGGAGAATTTTAAGCGAAAAATCTGTTTCTTGAGCTGGCATCCTCACTCTGGCATTCTGGTTTTTTCTGGCCTCGGACTGGCTCTTTTTCTGCTGACTGGTTTTTATTTTAAATTGCTGGGCCTAATTACTGGCCGACGCTGCGCCATGAGCCAAGCGCTGATCATTCCATTCTGGTTCGGAGCAAACCTAATTCTCTTCGTGCCGTTGGGAATGATGCTATTCCGGTTGTTGCAATATCCAAATTTTGTGCTTCCGATATTTTTGGGGATCGCCCTCTTACTGCTTTGGTTCATATTCCGAATGATAAAAGCAATGCGAGTGATGTTTATCTGGCCGTTGGCTCGCGCTGCAATCGTTCTGATCATCACCACGGCCCTTGTGATTTTCAGCTTGCTTTTTTACTATCAGTCTCATACTGGATTGATCGATTATCTCGATCTTTATTACCAGCTTTATGCAAAACCGTGGCTCGCTGCCCATCTATTTTAGTAGAGTTCGTACAAGTGGCATGTGCCTTTAACTCAAAACGTGTAAAAATGATACCAATCGCTAATACAACCTGGCCCATCATGAAAATTCCAGTAACAGCCTGGTTTGTAATCTTCTTCATCGTCGCTGGGAATTGTCTCGGATCTATTGAATCGTCTGTCAGCACCCAAGAAGCTGCATTAGTCGATAGTATTAAGCTGTTTGAAGCGCAATGCTTTGATTCGATCCAAATTTCCATCGGGGATTATCACCGTGGATTGGCCTATTACGACGAGATGATCGAGCGCATGCTCATGCTCGCTCAACAATTTCCTGATAGCAATTATGTGGCGTTAGCCTATGATTGGCTCGAACGGAAAAAAAATCTCAAACTGTTGACCCTCCTTAGATCGGGCTATTGGCCAGTCTCTTCGCTCGATGGAGATCCGAACGAATCTCTTTCGATGGCGCTCGATCAGCTTCGGGTATCATCAAAGGTCGGTGCAATGCTATTGAACGCGATGAAACATCCGATCGCCATCGAAGCAATAATGGAAAAATGCATTGATGATAAACAGGCTATAATCAATTTCTGGGTGACCCAAGATCGAATCGTCGCTTTTGTGATGTCTTGCGACTCCTTGTCAGTCGTTCAGTGGCATTGCTCCAGAAGATTGGTAGAGAATAAGATAGACCTGTTAATGAAGCCATTTTATAATAGCTCTGATCCGTTCAGATTAGAATTTTCGGTCAAAACCGCTCATGATTTGTACAAACTATTGTTTCAACCATTAGAAGTTCGTTTGAAAAATGCAAAATCCATCTGCGTGATTCCAGATGAGATGTTCTTTGGATTGCCGTTCGAGCTCTTGCTGTGTAGTCTCCCTGCGCATAATTCGGTGAATGAACGAGCGCTCTATCAAGAATTAGGCAGCTTGGATTATTTGATCCGTCACTATGCCACAAGCTATAATTATTCGACGGCCCTGTTGGCGTTGATCACCGACTCTTATCGGAGCATGAAAACGCTGCGCCATCGTTTGCTCACCATGAGCGAGCCATTGGCCCCAAATAAATCTGGAATATGGGCATCAAAACCCCTTTTGCAGGTCAATTGGCGCAACGATTATGAAGTTGAGGAGATCAAACGCGTCTCTCGGTTGTTGTTTCGGCATGATAATCTGCGGCAGCAACAAGCGAACAAATCGTACTTTCTCACTGCAGGGCCCAATTATCGCTGGATTCATTTGACGCTCCCAGCGCCATTAGACAATTCCAATGTTTTCGAATCTGGAATTATTTTCAGTTGCGCGCCTGACGATTCTGTCGGTATCAGCGCATGGTTGACCTTAGAGGAGCTACTCCAGAGCAGTTTTTCTGCGGATTTGCTGACAATGGGAAATAGCCAATTGCTATCTTTCAGTAGTCATGGGAATCCAGGCGTCATTGCTTTGCCCCAGGTATTTTTGTTGGCTGGCGTTAGATCAGTGATTTTTCGGCTTTGGCCAGTCAACTGTTTGTCAACCAGCCAGTATCTGGCGAAATTTTATTGGGAGTTGAAATACAAGCGGCAGACTGCCAGCCAAGCTCTGCAAGAGGCAAAAATAGCTTCATTGAAAGAGACCTTCACGCTCGACAATCGCGAAATCTCACGTGCTCATCCATTTTTCTGGGCTGGCTTCCAGTTGGTTGGAAATCCGCAAATCAGTCCGCCGTCCCCTACCAAGCTTCCTCCCATGGCCGTGATCGGCCTGGTTTATGTGGTCGTCATTCTGGTCAGCCTGGTGATCACTCGAAAAACCATGCCTAAGCATAGAAAACTAATTTTCAAATGAGGCAAGATCAATCGGCTTCCCAATGAAGCCAATCGAGCTCCCAATAAAGATAAGATCGTCAGGTTTATGCGAATGGAATAAATGTTTCGCACAAGTTTGTCAATCCTGCAAATGCAGAGGGCTCTTTCGCTTCCTGTGTAAACAAGTTTCGAGCTAACCGCGATGGGGCGATCTGCCTCTACTGTAACGATTTGGCTTAAAAAATTTTTTGGAGATTGAATTTTTCTGCATCATTCTGACTGATAAGTTCGTCCAATTAACCTGCTGAACCAATTCAATGAGAAAAGATAATAACAGAGCTTTCGATCAGGGCATCGATCCGATTTTTTCAAAAACTGTTTTCCAATTCGATCAGCATATGGAATGAATCGCCAGACAATGGCGGCTTTTTCCATCCCACGGCCGATAGTGATTTTGCGGAAACGACGGTTCGTGGAATTTCGATAGACGTGGAGGAAAATTTTTCTGCAAATTTCAATTTGGGCATTAAATCAAAATTGAGTTTAAATTAGTAGTATGGGACAAACAACCGAGTTTAAACTGCCACACTACCATGTTACGGCTGGTTTGATCCATCACAACGGGAAAATCCTAATCACTCAGCGACAGTTTAATGACGCTTTTGGCGGATTATGGGAATTTCCTGGTGGTAAGCAACAGCCAAATGAAACGCTAGAGCAATGCCTGGTTCGAGAGATCGCCGAAGAACTGGATCTCCCTATTCGGGTGGGGCAAAAGCTAATGAAGGTCTCGCACCAGTATGATCAGTTGAAAATCACCTTGCATGTTTTTTGGTGCACTTGCCTGCACGATCATCCCCAAAGCCGTGGCGTCGCAGCATGGCGGTGGGTCGAAATTTCTGATTTGGGCCAATTCCAGTTTACTGCTGCCGATCTAAAAGTGATCGCGAAATTAAAGCGCCTTCAGGGCAAAATATCCCAATTGCAAGCTGATTGATCAATAAATTTTCTGCCGAATAGCCTAATATTAAAGCAAATGTTCAAATAAATTCGGAGGCTCTGACCATTACCAATCGGCAGTCCAATACGATGAAGTTCTGATCCAAAAGGAATCTTATTGAGAGAGGTGAAGGCTATGAGTAACGGGAATGGAGCGGAGGGTGGAAAACAACGGCATTTAAAAAAATTGCGGTTGTTTGTTGCTGCGCCGTCCGACATGAGCGCCGAGCGAGCTCGGTTGTCTTTGGTGGTGGAAGATCTAAAAGCGCTGGCCAATCACGTTGGCGTTGTATTGGATTTGGTTGATTGGCACCAGGTAGTGCCGGATCAGGGTCGGCCAGAGCAAATCATTTTGGATCAATTGCAGCCGGATAGTTGGGATGTTTTCATAGGTATTTTATGGCATCGGTTTGGAACACCACCGAAGCAACGCGATCCGCAAACGGGAAAAGAATATCTTTCTGGAACGGAAGAAGAATTTCAGGTCGCTTATCGACTGTGGCAACGGCATCATCGACCTCGCATTATGTTTTATTGGTGCAAACGGAGCCCAGCCTATGATGATGTCGATCCCATTCAATTGCAGCGCGTCAAGCAGTTTTTTGCTGGCTTTGCCCCAGCAGCCGACCATCCCGGTCTTTATCAGATATTTGATAGCGTGGAGTCATTCGAACGGTTGGTGCGCAAGCATTTGACAGATTTTTTATTGGAGTATGCCGAACAAGTGAATCAGCAAATGGTAACTCCACAGGAGCTGAGCACCTTTACCGCGCTGATGCCCAATACGTTGCCGCGTCGCGCTGCCTTTTTTGGACGAGAAAAAGAGATGGAAAAAGTGCTTCAGGCGCTCAGCCCAGAGGAACGCGGCTGGGGCGTCGTGATCGATGGGATTGGGGGCATCGGAAAAACCGCGCTGGCTGTAGAAGCAGCCTATCGCTCGAAAGAGCTGGGATTGTTCGATGCGTTCGTGTTTGTCAGTGCCAAACAAAAGCGATTGGAACCGAGCGGCATTGCCCCGGAGATGCGAGCGGCAACCACGCTTGATGAGTTTATTAATGAAACAGCTCGTGCTTTTGGCCAGCCCAACATCAGCAAATTGCCCAGCGAGCATAAAATTCAAATGCTATTCGATGTATTGCGTCGCACCCGAACATTATTAATCTATGATAATCTGGAGACCTTAACCAAGGAGGAACAAGAAGCGCTGGCCGATCAATTGCGGTTTTTGCCGCAGAGCTGCAAAGCCATTCTCACCAGTCGCCGTCGGGGCGGTGAAGGGGCGCTCTGGCTTCGATTAGAGGCACTGGATTGGGAGACCGCCCGAGCCATTATCGAGCATGAGTCAAGCCGCGAGGAACAATTGCGTCAGACGATTCAAATGGCGGGGGAAGCCCGCTGGCGCGAGTTACATCAGGAAACAGGCGGGTCGCCCTTAGCGCTTATCTGGACGTTGGGTTTGATGCGCGCTAAAGGATTGACGTTCGATCGAGCCATGGCCTTGCTTCGTCAAGGGGCTTCTCTTAAATCGCCGCTGCAAAAATTCATTTATAAAGAGGCACGCAAGGACCTCAGCGCCGGGGAAGTAGCGGCATTAAATGCACTTTCTTTCTTTATCCCCTCTGCCACATTCGAGGCGCTCATGGCGGTCGCCGATCTATCTCGCACTGCCTTGGAAACTGTCTTGGAGCGCCTGAACTCGCTGTCGTTGGTGAATCGCGAATTAGGCGCCGAGCGCTATAGCCTTCATCAACTCACCCGCAATTTCGTCCGGGATGAATTGATGGCCGAGCCAGATGTCGCTTTCGAAACTGGGATGCGGTTCGCTCGTTACTGGGTCGATTATGCCAAAAAGTTTGGCGGCTATGATAAAGATGCCTATCGAACTTTCGACCGATTGGAATTAGAATGGGCCAACCTCGAAGCAATCTCGGTCTGGCTCTGGGACACGGCTGAGATCAAGAACGATCGGGTTGGCAATAGCGATGCGGCTCGGTTGCTCGTTGAGCTCATTAGCGCTCTTTCCTTTTTCCTTTCTTACAGCGGCCGATGGGATGATTTCATTCGATTGAACGAACAAGCTTACTTAGCAGCCTCCGCATCCGAAACGTGGCGCAACGCTGGCTGGCGGGCGTTTGATGTCGCTTGGATGCATTACAAGCGCGGACGAACCAATCTGGCCTCAGAATGGTTAAAGAAATGTGTTAAAGCTTGGGAGCGAGGGGGCACAAAGGGCGATGAAGCATCTGCACTGCGTCTGGGTGGATTGATCGCCCAGCAAAATTGCGAATACGCTCAGGCAGAAGAACTGCTCAAAAGAGCGCTGGCCATTCGCCGCGATTTAGGTGCCCATCGCGAAGTCGCCTACGCTTTGAATAGCCTGGGCCAACTGGCGCGAGAACAAAAGAACTACGATGAGGCTGAAAACTACTATCAAGAAGCATTAACCATTGCTCGCGAGATCGATGATAAAGCAGCTCAAGCGATATTTCTGGGCAACCTGGGCGAATTGGCCATCGATCGCAAGCTCTGGCTTAATGCTCTCGAACTCTTTGAGCAGGCCCTGCCCCTGGCACAAAAGGTCGGCAGCATCGAATTGATCGCAGATTCTAAATTCGGTCTTGCTCGCTGCTGGCATGCCGAGAAGCGTGCAGAGCCCGATTTGGTGCAAAGCTTTGCCAGCGAAGCGTTGGGAATTTTCGAGCGACTCCAACATAAAGATCTGCTCAAAGTAAAAAAGTTCGTATCAAAATTAAGCGCAGCCAATCATAAAGCAAAATAATCATATTAACGAGCACTCGCTCTGTTGGATCGATATAAAAAAAATATACTCCACCACTCTGATTCGGTTCGGCAGATCCAAATCGTTCATCTAATTCGCTCATGGGCAATTGAACATGGGATTCAGCAGTATCGGTCATCAATCGTTTGTTGATGCCCTTGAATGCCAACGCCATGATTTCCGAATCGAAGTGCGACTGTTTGCTCAGCAGCTTGTAGCATTAGCTGAGCGACCAAGCTCCATTGCGCTTCACATTCTGGCTTTACATCCTTGGTGAATCGACTAAATTATCAATCCTTGATATGGAACAATTCAAACTAAATTTCTCAGGAAATGCGATTTTGCTTATCATTTTGATGGTCAGTTTGATCGGCTTGACTTGGTTCGTCTATCGATACACAGTTCCGCCTGTCCCAAGTTGGGTCCGCAGGCTGCTCAAGCTGCTAAGGATCGCCGCGTTATTGATTCTTAGTTTCCTTTTATTTGAACCAGTGATCAGCTTATCTTGGTACAAAGCTGAATCGCCAATTGTGGCAGTCCTCGTGGATACTTCTGCCAGCATGTCCCTTACGGATGAAGGCATCTCGCGCTCAGCCCGCGCACAATCGATCATTCGTTCGGAACTCTTTCAGAGAGTGGCCAAAGAGAATCACGTAGAATATTATCAGTTCTCTCATCAGCTTACTCCGTTAGATATTGAGCAAATGGACTCGATCAAATTTGACGGCAACGGAACCGACATCAGCGCGGCACTGCGCCAGTTGAAACAGAAGAATGTAGATCGGTATCTAAAGGCTGTGGTGCTGGTGAGCGATGGGATAAATAACCTCGGCGAAAATCCCGCGAGTGCAGCCGATGAATTCGATATTCCCATATTTCCGATTGGGATCGGACAGCCCACGGAGCAACGGGACGTACGCATCGCCAAAGTGACCACCAATCAAATCACCTATGCTGGCACTGAGGTGCCAGTTGAAGTCTCGGTACAAGCTGCTGGCTTTTCTGGTCAGAAAATTGAGATCCAATTGTGGATTCAGACGCAGGTGGTAGACAGCAAATGGTTAACCATTGATCATGATTTGTACGAAACCAGCGTACGGCTTTATTTCACTCCTGAGCAGCCAGGGCTTCAAAAGTATACTATCAAAATTCCTGCTTTGAATGATGAGTTAACAACGCTGAACAATCAGAACAGTTTTTATACCCAAGTCTTAAAGAGCAAATTAAAGCTTTTGCTGGTTGCTGGCAGTCCCGATCCCGATTTGAAATTTATTGTCCGGAACTTGAGCAGCGATCCCAACATCCAAATCGAGCAATGGGTGGTGAAAAAAGCGCCTTTGTTTTATCAAGGTGATTTTCCCAGCGATCCCAATCAATTGTTCGGATACGATGCGATCATTCTTCTGAATTACCCAGTGAAAAATAGTTCGCCTTATGTCCTGCAAACCATCAAAGCTGCGCTGGGGGCGCGGCAGATTCCGCTCCTGCTCTTAGCTGGCAACGCCCTGGACGCATCATTGCTGCTGCCTCTCCAGGATTATCTCCCTGTCACTTTTTTGAGTGGCGGAAGTGAAGAGCTCTTGGTCATGGCCCGCTTATCAATGACCGGGTCGAGCCACCCGATCGCTCGCATCGTGGATGATGAACTTGAAAATCAGCAATACTGGCAAAACCTTCCACCGATTTACCTATCAGCCATGCGAACCAAACTTCACCCAGGGAGCGAGGTAATCCTTGAAGTAGATCCGCAACAGAGCTTGCTGCGCGGTAATTTCCCTCAGCCTCCTCCGCTGATCGTAGCTCGAAAATTGGGTCAACAAAAATCCCTCACGTTTCTTGGGTATGGTTTCTGGCGTTGGGACCTGTTGATGTGGGGGATTGGGAGATCCAATGAGACGTTGAACAAATTATTGAGCAACAGTATCCGCTGGTTAATCACAAAAGAAGATACGAAACCGGTTCGGATTTTCCCTACCCAGACCATCTTCCGCGAGGGGCAAAAGGTGAGTTTTAACGCAGAGGTCTATTATGAAGATTATCGTCCGAGGGATGGCGTGGAGGTGAAAGTTTTCGTTCGAGGGGGCCAGCGCAGTTTCGATTTTTCGTTGAACGGCATTGGCACTGGCAAATATGAGGGCTCTCTCCCGGCTTTGCCAGCCGGTGATTATTCCTATCGGGGGACAGCGACCTTCAACAATCGGGAGCTCGGAACTGATCAGGGCAACTTCTCAGTTGAACCCTATAGCCAAGAATTCCTCCAAACCAAGCGGAATGATCGGCTTTTGCAACAATTGGCCCTCAAAACCGGTGGCAAATTCTTCACAGAAACAGACTATGATGAGTTGGTGGAGCGCCTCAAATTCCCAGTCCAGCGAACGCTCCAATCTGCGGAAGTTCAATTGTGGAACCGCGCGATCTGGCTGATCCTCGCTGTGGTATTATTGGGGCTCGAGTGGTTGCTGCGGAAACGAGCTGGAATGTTGTGATCTTTTCAACGAAACAGAAATGAGCGCTGCTTCCAACAGAGCAGCGATCCAGAGCAATGGCACGATGATCCGATAATAGATCCCCACGCTCTGCCAAAATACAAGCTGAGCGTCACCCCCTGAGGTGAGGATCTCGAGTCCCAGGCGAAAGCCCAACGCAAGGCTGAGCCAAGCTGCCGGTAGCTCGAAAACGACATGCGGCGCCAAGAACATCATGATCATTGCCTTCCATCCCCCTTCTTGATAGGCGATAACGCCGACATGAATACCAATCAAAATAGCAAAAACGCCTGGAAGCACGACCCCGAATCCTGACAAAACATTGAAACCCAGCGAGAATGTGTTGATCAGAAAAATCACCATAAAAAGTTTGAAAAATCCCGGATTCCGCGCTAAAAATTCTTTTAAAACACGCCGCATCCACTCAGGGTACCACAATAGCCAGCGAAACTGCTTTTTAACCACGACTACTGAAAGTATCAGCCCAGTTATAAAAAGCGCAATAGAGATGATGAATAACTCGATCTGAAACAGCGAGGCAAGCTGAGGAACAAATTTTATGATGGCATCCATTCAAATAATAGCGGCTATGAGTGGTTTAAACTTACCAAAACTGAAAATTCTGTTGTTTCAGATCATAATTCCATTCGCGATTAAGCTTTGTCTGGCAATATAAAAGAAAATTTTTTCCAGCAGCGGGAGATGGTCTCCCTGGCAGTTTTTAGGGTCTGCTATCGCGAAACCCATCATCACTCAATTCGGATCAATTGAAAATCGCCCATGCCGGTTTTATCCTGGAAGAAGAAGCGCTGATCCAATTTGCTATAATACCATATCTCATAAGGGAGGACATTCAGTTGTTCCTGATGCCGCTCCACTTCGGTCGGCGGCCCATATTTAATGTAAACGGCGCCACGATCGGTTTTCCAGCCCTCTTTGTCCAGCACATTGATGGTAAAAACGTTATTCGCAAATTCCACCCGTCGATAAAATTCCTGCTGCAGTTCATTGTACTCGGTCTCTGGAGTGGGATCGCGCTGTTTCCAGAACGCTTTTAGCCAGGCCGATTTCAGACTATCTGGAGATTGGAGCAGATTTTTGAATTCCTTTTCGGAAACATATTCTTTGAGCGTTTCAATTTTCGTTTGCAAATTTAATGAAGAGGGCTCATCATTGCTCCAGCGCATGGAAAATCGCGCCTGAGTTCGGTCATGCAAATTTTGCTGCTCGACTTTGACCTCCAGCATGAATCGGCCTGATGTCTTAATATGCTCCTTAAGATCGATCAAAATTGGAACCACCATTCGATCGGAAGAAAGTGATCGTTGATGCTCTGCCACTTTCTGATCATTCGCATTACGAATCAGATAGCTTAACTTTAGTTCGCCACCCATTGAGGCCGGGTAAATTTCGAAATAGGCCCAAAGCTCCTTCTGGGAATCGCTGAAATGGCGGGTCAAATTGGGACTGAACTGCCGAATATGATCTGAAGAATCAGCGATCACCTGATCGGCAAACACGATCTCACTGAGGGTAACCTTGCTGCGATCTGGTTTTGGAAGAATCAGCTCTTGTTCGCGATGCAGCGTCTTTTGTGTGTCGCGATCCGTCAAATCCAATGACAACTTGTAGCGTCCCGGATGCAACCGAAAATTCATTTGATGACGATTACTCAATTCCCGATCGTTGGTGGATTTGAAATCCGGAACCGTGATTTGATCGCCGACATTCTGTTCGACGACCAAATTGCCCTTATGGTCCAGGATCCGAACGGCTAAATCGTAACTTGCGGTGAAATGCGACTGCCGTTCTTTAACAAATTGCAGGATATCGTTAGCGAAGGCTACGGTTACGTCCAGGCGATAGTGAAATGAAGTTCCGATGCTATCTTCGAGGAAATAGTGGCTATCGTATAAAAATGGTGGTGGACCAAACATCTCTCGGGCTTGTGATGTTGCCACTGGCATCTGCTTCCCATCGATTTGGCCATGCAGCCCTGCCAAGCGACTCAAAACAATGACCATGACTAGAGCGGATTGGACGATTCGTCTATTTTGCATGAAAATTAAGCTCCCTCAGCGTTCGAATCTCATCAGTTCTTTCAGCGATCAGAATTCTGATCCCAATGATACATAATAAAATGGACCGTGGGTGTAGTTCACCAGGTCTGAGGACCAAGCGACATCAAAACGGAAGATAAAGAAGCCGAGATTCATTCGAGCTCCGATACCGTAGCCGAGAAAGATGTCCTTCAATGCGGGAAAACCTGAATCAGTTGCGATCGCTCCTCGGAATTTGTCGCCGAACCAGGCCGCACCAATATCAGTAAATAATGCCCCGCGAATATCTTGAAAACCCAATGGAATCGGCCAGCCCATGAGAAAATAGCGGATTAATGGAAATCGAAATTCCAAATTGTTTAACATGAAGCGATCGCCGTACCGCTCATAATAATAGCCTCCTCGCATCGGCACTTCAAATGAGCTGAAATAAATGTCATTGACATCAGCCACTCTCAGCCCGCCTCGGGTCTTATAATTCAACCAGCCTGAGGTTCCGCCAAGGAAAAAGGTATGGGGGTTTTTGCCCTCGCTGATTCCCGCTGCTAATCGATAGACAAAATTGTAATCCTTTCCCAGCCTGATGTATTTGCGATAATCCACCTTTGCAGTGACAAAATTATAGCTATTGGGACCAATGCCCGGGCTGTAATTCAAACCGAGCATGTAGCGATGCCCATTAATTGGCCCAGTATATCCCCAAAGCACCGTGTCTTTTATATAGTACAAACCAGCCAATAATAGCCTCACTTTTTCAGTGGGCAATTCCCATTGAATTAGATCGCGATCAATTCCGACCCATTGGAGGGTTCCGTCGATCCGACTGAACTTTGAAAATGGATGGGAAGCATACAGATTGAGACCGAAGAACCGATCGCGCGCCCAAGTGGGGAAAAAAGAATTATAGATGTAATAGAAATAGGTATAATGATAGCCACCAATTCCCCAATCAGTCTGCCGCGGCAAATAGAAATACATTAGCTCGTAGTTCGAATTTCTCAGATCATAAAATAGATTGGTATAAATGTCGATGCGATGATTCCCGAGAACGTCAGATAAGGCAATTTGCGTGAGTCCTTGGACTCCGTAAAATTGGCTATAACTGGCTGATCCGTAAAGGATGTCGGGAGAGAATTTCACCCGATATTTGCTGATACGATACTCACCATTTGGCGACTTATATTCTGCCGAGTCCAAAAACACAGATTTTTTGGTCGGCTCGATCTCGATTTTTCCTTCGGCAAATTTCTCGTCGAATACGAAATTTCGAAATAGGCTCTCGTCCAATTTGCTCACGTGATCGCTCTGTTGTTTGGACGCGGCAGCGTAATTGCGCTCGAGCTCATTGTGACCATGTTTCGCAATGAAATTGGTCTCCTCAAGCTTGATAGTGCCTGGCAGAATCTTCAGCGGGTTTTTTAACAAATAGATGTCATAACCAGCGTTATAAAACGACACAAATGCCAATTTGCTTTCGTCCCCGTGCCAGCTTAGGTTGAAAACACCAGTGATGACATTGGTGATGGGGTAATTGATGCCCGACTTCAAATCGTAGATGTAGATATTAAAAATACCAGAAGCATCGCTGATATATGCTAGTCGATCGCCTTTTGGTGAGAACACAGGTGATCCCTCCAGATTTGGTGTCGCGGTGATCCGTTCGATCTGACCGGTTTCCACATCTTTGAGATAAATGTCGAGGTTCCGCAGTCCCTGGTGATAAATTTTGAAATCGCTGGGCAGGTCATTGATGTTGACATATTGGCGACGATCGCTGACAAAGGCGATCTTCTTTCCATCAGGCGACCATTGTGGCTGCAGATCGCTGAACACATCGTCCGTCAGTTTTCGTAGCTCCCGGGTTTTTAAATTATAGCTGTAGATGTCGCCCTGCCCATGCTTGATCCCCATAAAAGCAATTTCATCGCCCAAAGGAGACCAACTGGGAGTAAATACACCATCCAAATCCAGCGCTATTTTTTGGACGATCTTCGCCTTTTTCACGTCTACAATATGGAGCACATCATCGCCCATAGATTTTGCAGCGAAGGCGATGAATTTGGAATCCGGCGACCAACTTATCCCAGCGCGAAGCCAATGCAATTCCTCCAAATCCCCTGACTGCTGGCCGCTCACCAATTTTTTGAGGATTTTCCCATCGATGGCGCTCATCAAATAAATATCGAAATATCCGGAACGATCGGAAAGGAAAGCGAGCTTATCCCCCTTTGGCGACAGTGCTGGACCGCTATTGACAAAATTGCGCCATTTGGTATGGTCGGTCATCCGCTTGGCGATCTCCTCCGGCTCGCTTCGATTGGCAATATCGGGCCAATATTCGCGCTTCAAATGTGTTTGCCACTTCTTTGTCAGGTCACGCGTGTCCAGTCCGATCGCCTGTTTCAAGCCTCGCTCTGTGCTTTTGGACAACTTGATTTTCCCCAACAACTCCCCGATCTTTTCTCCCCCGTATTTTTGTCCCATATAGTAAAGCAGCGACTGTCCCCCTTTGTACGCCATAAAACCATCGAGATAATCGATCTCCGGAACATAGCTATTCAATGTGGCATCACGCATGAACATATCGCTCTCTGTATCCCAGCCGCGGCTCTCATACTCGGCCAATCCCTCAATTAACCACAATGGCAGACGCAGCCGCGCCATCCCTGTGATGATCGATTGTACCCCTGCGCCATATACCATTTGAAGCATTACGGCATGGGTCAATTCATGATGGATCACATGTCGAAATCTTTCCCACTCCCCTTCGTAAGGAACCACCACGCGATTTTTAAAAAATTCAGTAAACCCGCCGACCGATTCCTCTGGCGGATTGAGATCGACATTGGTCTGCTGAAAATCATTATGGCTATTATGGGTGATGATCGTGATCCGATCGACCAGTTCATAACGCAAGTCTTTTTTTAGTTGTTGATAGCTGGCCTCAGCGATCTCCGCAGCAAATTCCGCGATCTTCTCCCCACCTTTCGTAAAATAAATATCGAAATGTTCCGATTGGATGAACTGCCACTCGAAATGCTCATATTGCACTTTATTCTTGCCAAAATACTGGGCAAATATTTGAGACTGGCTCAATAGCACCAGCACCAATAGCACAATAAGAAAATGCTTCATTCTCTTCTCCCTAAACTAGCCACTATTTTCCCCAAAACTTCAAGTAAAAATCTCGCTCACATCGAAGCGAAGTGAAAAAGCAACGATTGACCTGACCAACAGAAATTTCAAGACGAACTGGATTGTCAAAATGAGCCGCGGAACATTTACCCTCCCCAGAAGCAGAGGCGCTACAGCGCCAATAATAAACTTCTATTTCGACTATTTAACTGAAGGCCAGCGAAATTGTTCACACCTGTGCCCTGTCAGTTCATCCGACCTTTTCTGGAGGGTTCTATTTTTCTGGGTGAAACTGGTTGGGAGGGCTGCGGCTTATGACTTGGCTGCTTGAAACTTGGCTCAGATTGTTTTCGCACGCGCGCTGGTTGTCGATCCGACTTAAGTTTGGGCGGCTGTTTGAGATGACGTCCCTTCTCCTCCTCCGACAAGCTGCGACGCATTCCTCCTGTTAGCGATGATTCATCGGATGGAACCGCCATTTGGGGCGATTCAAACCGCTGCAATAATGCTTTTCCAACAAACCGCATGTCCTTATCGCCATTATTGGCCATCTCCCTAAGCACCGGTATCGCCCGTTCATCCCCTAATTTTCCCAAGCTAAGTGCAGCCTGATACTTCACATTCTTATCCGATGACTCCAAATGATCGATTAAAAATCGTTCATAGCTTTTGTGACCCTGTCGTACAAATTTTTCTGCCAATCCAATCTGGTGCATCGTTGCATCATCGGCCCAGGGACTATTCGGATAATTGTCCTTCAATTGTTGATAGGAAAAAAAAGCATCCTCATCCTTCCCCTGCTCTTCCAAAATGTACGCCGACCAAAACTCTGCATCATCGATGTACTTGCTGTTTGGAAAATTCTGCTTGAGCAGTCGATACCTCTCGAGCGCCTGATCCCATTCACGCCGAATCCGCAAATCCATCGCCTCATTGAACAACTTGAAATCATCATCCTGTGCCATTAACATTGGCATGTGCAGCATTAACACAACTGCCATTACCCAGATTGAAATGCTTTTTGAACTCATCATCGTCTCATCTCGCTCCGCTAATTTATTCGACTGAATCAAACTGGCTGATCCTGAGCTAACCGCATTAAATCCCCTCTTGATTCATCGCCTTGATTTGAAGCAGTAGTTTCGTATCTTTCACTTGTTGCTGGACAAGCGATAGGATCTCCACATCGCCGGTCATGCTCACATTCTCAAGCTCTAACAAAATTAGCTCAATGCGATTTAGCAGCTCATCAAGTTGCATGTCTTCGATCTCACGGGCCTGCTCGCGCAACAACAATGTCTTTTGTAAAAGATAGCGATATTGAGCAGATTGGATCAAATTAAAAATCAATTGCTGATCTTCCATTGGATCCAGGTTCTTCACATCCAACAAGATCATCTCTGTTTGTCGCAAATAGCTCTTTAATATCGGCGATTCATTTACCAGAATATCAATTGCATGATTCGCCTCCGATGGAGTAGCTTCTGGCCTTGCCAACCAGCTTTTTGATGTGCCAATAAAAAAGCCAATCAGAATCAACACCACAGCTTCTGCCAGCCGAACCCCGATTGAAGGTCTTTTGATCCAAATATCCACCATGCGATCCCACCATGCACGACTCGGATCAACGGTATCATACCGCTGAGCTAATGCGAAATGATAGTCGCGCAACAGCGCTTTATCAGGCTTCCTGCGACGATATTTCCCTACCACACGCTTCGTCTCAGCCAAATATTGAATGTGCTGCTGGCATAGATCGCAATGGCTCAAATGACGCTGATATTGTTCATGCAGCACGGGATCGAGCTCCTTGAAAAAGTAATCAACCGCAAGAGAACCTTGATCACATTTTTTCATCGTTCATCCTTCAATTGTTTGCGCAGCTTAAGAGTCGCCCTTAAAATATGTCCACGAACCGTGACTGGATCACATCCAATAATTGCCGCAATTTCATCAGTTGTCCGCTGATGAAAATATTTCAGTACGAAAGCAGCTCTCTGCTGCGGCGAGAGACTTTTGACCAGATCCGCAACTCGAGATTGCAAATCTCGATTCTCAATTTGTTTCTCAACGAGCTGATAGGGATCTTCGATATTTTCGACTATTAGCTTTGTTTGCTCTTGATTTTTTGATTGATCGACGAAAATCGACTTCCGCCGTTTCCGACTGCGCTGAAAATCGATCGCTGCATTGGTGGTAATCCGATAAATCCAGGTTGAAAAACTCGATTCATCTCGAAAATAGACGATATTCTGAAAAGCCTGAAGGAAAACATTCTGTGCAACATCCTGCGCGTCCGTATAATTCCCAATCAAATCATAAGCCAAATACAGGACTTTATTTTGATACCTTTTCACCAATTTCCCGAACGCATTCCGATCGCCTTGTTTGGCTTTTTGCACCAGCTTTGTATCGCTCTCCTTGATCATCTCTACTATATTGACGGATGAATAACTTCTATCGTTTAATTAATTTATTGGAAGACCACCGAAAGACCTCCAATGTTAAACTATTAGCTATTGTGCCAAAATATAGCTATTATTTCGAACAATGTCCTTGTTATAATCGCTATGAAATTTTCATCTGAAAGTAATTTCAGAATTAGTCGCATACCTAATGTTAAAATGAGCCCTTATCTTTACCTGAGAAATGATCGAGCGTCTTAGCCATTTTGCTGCTCCCCGCTCCTGGATGCAACAAACGCAAAACACAACCAGTGCTTTACCATTCAGCTCTTGTTACATTCGTTTCAATCTATGGACTTTTACCACAAAATGCAAGCATTTTCTCTACTTGATCGCGACGTAGCATTAACTGTCTTTTACCAACGAATCGAAAAATATTCAGACCAATACTCAGCTGAGATTTCATGTTCCCAGAAAAGTTTTACCATCGATCTCAGCTTTGGCCAATTCCGTGTTTGTCAAGCAATGCTCATTCAGAAGCACAAATTTGGAGTGTTGTTGTTTCTAAAAGCAAAACTACCCTAATTAAATTATCGCAAAATTCTTTGATCTATCAAGTTGTGTGAAATCGACCTATGCTACTTTCATCCATGTAAGGGAGAAACAGCATAACTTTCACCAAGCGGTTTTCTACTCCACCATTTTTGAACCGAAGATAAGGACAAAGGCCTGAGCAAACTTGCAGTACAGCCCCTGGCTGCCATTCAAAAGTGAGCCATCAAACAGGCATTGATCCGCAATAACCAGAAGCGAATGGCAACGGCACGGGAGTTGAATATTGACAAAGGGACGCTGCGGAGGATGATGGAACGAACGGTTGGGGATTCGGGAGTGATTGGGTTTTTAGGTAATTAGATGATTAGATAATTGGGTAATTGGGGGAATGCAAACATCGGCAAATGAATTATTATTTGGTCAAATTATAAAATAATATTGCTGTCTTACCCTCCCAAAAACGCCCTTTTCACCTCCTCATTTTCCAGTAAATTTTTCGCTTTATCCTCAAACGCAATTTTGCCGATTTCAAATACATATCCCCGATCCGCATATTCTAATGCCATTCGTGCATTCTGCTCCACTAATAAAATTGTTGTTCCATTTTTGTTGATCTCTTTGATCTTGTCAAAAACGATCTCTACGAAGTTGGGAGAAAGCCCCAATGAAGGTTCATCTAACAACAGCAGTTTCGGTTTTAGCATCAATGCCCTGCCAATGGCAAGCATCTGCTGTTCCCCCGTGCTCAAAGTGCCAGCCTTTTGTTTTCGCCTTTTCTTCAAAAATGGAAACAGTTCAAAAACATTCTCCATCCGTTCCTTCACCACCGAACCCCCAACTCCCAAGCTGCTAACTCCTGAACGCTTAACTCCCCAACTCCTAGCTCCCAAACTCCCTAACTCTATCGTGAACGCCCCCATTTCCAGATTCTCCACAACCGTCATTGTCGGAAAAACCCGTCTCCCTTCAGGCACCAGGCATAAACCTTTCTTCACCAACTGATACGGCTGTTTACCATTTATTCTCTCGCATTGAAATAAAATATCCCCAGACTGCGGAGTTAATAAACCACAAATCGCCTTCAGCGCTGTGGATTTGCCCGCACCATTTGGCCCGATCATAGCGACAATTTCGCCCTCGCTCACGCCAAGCGAGACTGAATCCAGAGCGAGTACCCTATCATAAAAAACGGTTATATCTTTCACCAGCAACATTTCGGCACTTTTCCGATTATCAGCCACATAAACTCCTTATGTCAAAACTCTAAATTGAGATCTGCAAAATTAAAATTTTATTGTCATTCCGAACAAAGCGCAGCGAAGGGAGGAATCTGTATTTCTCATGGTATCAATTGATTAACCAGATTTTTCGCTTCGCTCGAAATGACTTTTTTTCTTGTTTTGCAGAACTCTATAAAATCCCAAAACGCTCAAACACCCGAACTCTGCAACTCTCTAACTCCGCAACTCCTTAACTCTCTTCCCAAGATACGCCTCGATAACCTTCTCATCCTTCGTCACTTCCTCTGGTGTTCCCTCTGAGATCTTTTCACCGTGGTCCAATACAATAATATGGTCGGAAATTCCCGTAACCACATTCATATCATGTTCGATAAACAAAATGGTCTTGCCCCGCTTTTTTAATTCCCTGATCACTTCCATGATTTTGATTCTGGTATTGGGAAATACTCCTGCTGTTGGTTCATCCAGAAGGAATAGCTCAGCATCGGTGGCCAGGGCACGACCGATTTCCAACAGCCGCCGCTGACCATGCGACATATTTTGGGCAAGTTCATCTTTTTTATCCGAAAGCCCCACCAACTCCAGATATTCCAGCGCCTTTTCTCTGTTCCTTTGTTCTTCATTCTTCATCGCCTTTGATTGCAGCAGGCCTGAGATAAGGCTTTCGCCTTTCTCATATTGGGTAGCGAGCAACATATTTTCCATAACGGTAATCTGCGGAAAAAGCCTGATGTTCTGAAACGTGCGTGAAATCCCTGCTCGGGCGATTTTATAGGGGCTGAGTCTGGTGAGTTGCAGAGTTATAGAGTTTGGGAGTTGGAGAGTTGGGGAGTTCGGGTGTTGGAGAGTTTGGGAGTTAGAGAGTTCTGGAGATTGCACTTGTTTAAACAAAAAGATATTGCCGCTATTTGGTCTTAGAAAACCGCTGATCAGATTAAAAACCGTAGTCTTCCCTGAACCATTTGGCCCAATTAGCGCCGTAATGGAGTTGCGCTCAATATCACATGACAGCCCATCGACAGCTCGCACCCCATCAAATTCCTTCACCAGATTCTGAATTCGCAGTATAGTTCTCTCATTACTCTTTTTCAATTGAACTTTGTCCATCATTCTCCCAACTCATCAACTCTTATAGACATCTGCAAAATACGAAAACCCGTCATTCCGAACCGCCAGTTGGCGGTGAGGAATCTCATTACTCTTTAATATGACGGATTGTACTTTAACGAGTATTTTCAACTGCGTCACTTCGCTCCTCGCAATGACTCGTTTTTTGCTATTTTGTAGAAGTCTATTGAACTTTTAAACTCCCAAACTCCACAACTCCTAAACTCTAAAACTCTCAAACTTATTTAAACCGATACACCCCCATAATCCCCTGCGGCCTTTTAATCATTAAAATCACCAGCAATAGACCGTAAATCATCTGTCGCATGGGCGCTGCGATGGATGACGACATTCCCAGAAATCGGAGCAGTTCGGGCAAAATAAAAAGAACGGTTGCCCCCACAATTGATCCCCTGATGCTTCCCATACCGCCAAAAATAACCATGAGCAAAATCGTTATCGATTCCGTGACCGTGAAACTCGATGGATCGATAAAGGTGATGTAATGGGCATAAAGACTGCCTGCGATCCCTGCAAAGAAAGCGCCGATAACGAACACTAACAATTTATGCTTAATTACATTTTTTCCCAACGCCTCTGCCGCAATTTCGTCCTCTCGGATCGACCGCAATACCCTGCCAAATGGAGAATTGACGATCCTGTTGATGACAAATATGGTAACCATCACAAAAAATAACACCAGTATCAAATACATCCAGATTTTGGATAATTGAATGCCGAAAAATGAAAATCCAGGTATACCTGGCAATCCCATGGGACCTCTGGTAAACGCCACCCAATTTTTTGCTATGGAGTAAACAATGACTCCCAGCCCAAATGTTGCCAGCGCCAGATAATCACCTTTTAACCGTATAGCGGGATAGCCGATGACGATTCCCAGTAATGCCGCCATACAAGCCCCGATAACCAATCCGATCCAAGGAGAAATCCCCATATTTAATGCTAACAGGCTCGAAGTATAAGCGCCAATACAAGAAAAAGCAGCATGACCCATTGCAGGTAATCCTGTATAGCCGACAATTAGATTCAGGCTTAGCGTGAGAATGACGTATATGCCCGCCATGAGCAATATGTGTAACAGG
>JAPDPQ010000040.1 GCA_034506395.1 candidate division KSB1 bacterium
TTTCAATATGGTACTACTACAAGCTACGGCAGTGAGATCACAGCTTCTCCCAGCTCGGTGAGCGGCACCAGTTCTGCTTCGGTGTCCGCCCAATTATCTGGGCTATTGCCCAATACGACGTATCATTTTCGGGTGGTGGCGACCAATAGCGTGGGCACGACGTATGGGGAAGATCAAGCGTTTACTACACTATTTCTCTATCCTTCAACCATCAATTTGAGCCATAGCGTCAACTTTCCATCGTACGCCAGGGGATCGGATTACCATCCCACAGATTATCGCATCGTGGGATTGCCGGGAGCAAGCAATGCAAAAATCAGCGACCTGATACCAGGTGTGCCCAATACGGACTGGCAGGCCTACTGGGATAATGGCGCGACCAGTGATTATTTTATTGCTTTTGACGGTAGCGCTGTTTTCACCTTTTCGGTGGGCCGGGCGTTCTGGCTGATCCACAAAGGTCCCTGGAGCGTTAGTACCACCGTCCCCTCGGCGCCGTTGAATGCATCGAACCAGGCCGAGATCCCGTTGCGCGCTGGCTGGAACCTGATCACCAATCCGTTCAACACGGCCATCCCCTGGGAAACAGTTCTTCAAGCCAATGGGATTAGTCAGCCAATCTGGTCGTTCAACGGCTCATTTGCTACCTCCGCCAGCTTGGCTCCATATGAGGGTTACTATTTTGATAACAGCGCTGGCCAATTGAGCAGCCTCAAAATCCCTTACAAAGGCACCATGTCAAAATCTTTTGCCAGTGAGACGGCAACAGGTGACGGCTGGCAGGTTCAGATCATCTTAACGGCTGGGGTTTATACCGACAGCGCTGCCTGGTTGGGCGTATCTGAGCACGCCAGCAAAGGGCTGGATGGCCTGGATTTCCGCAAGCCACGGACTATTGGCCCAGTACCCACCGTTTATTTTCCACGTCCAGGTTGGGACAGGCAGTACAGCATCTTTGCCAGCGACATCCGTCCCTGGATTGAGGAGATGGAGAGCTGGGAATTTGAGGTCTCCGCTTTTCTGGGGCAAGCTTGCCAGATTGCCTTTGTGGGTGTGGAAGAAATTCCAGATCAGCTTGCTGTTTACCTAATTGATCAAACCTCGGCAAGGCGGGTTAACCTGCGGGATATGGCTGTGTACTGGTTCACGCCGATTCGTGATATTACAAAATTCTGTGTCATCGTCGGCAAAGAAGCAGCCGTGGATGAGAAGTTAAGCGCCGTTCTACCCACCAGCTTTTCGTTGGGTAGCAACTACCCCAATCCGTTCAATGCCACGACAACCATTCCCATCTCGGTTCCGATCAAGACCGAGCTGAGCCTGAAAGTCTACAACACGCTGGGAGAAGCGGTAAAGACCCTTTATACGGGGACACTCGAGCCTGGACAATACCAGTTTCACTTCGATGGCAGTGACGAAACCGGGAGAGCTCTGAGTTCTGGTGTGTATATGTACCAATTGACCGCCAGCGGCAATGTGAGATTGCTGGGGAAGATGATATTGATGAAGTGAGAAGGGAAAATAATTGTACTGATTCCATCGCTCCAAGCGATGGAATCAGTCTGTTTTTTACATATATAATTCTTAGGAATGTCATGATAGATTTCACAACCTCAATAAAACATCTGTTGCTTTTGATCTTTTTCCTCATCAATACTACCTTGATGGCGCAAGAAAAAAAGCTGCAGATAGGCGATCAGGCGCCTGCTTTCGTTCTAAAGTCCATCGAAGACGAGTACGTCTATCTTCGAGATTATTGCGGTGAGCTTCGGGCTCCAATCAAAGATAAGAGACAACATGTAGTGATCATCAGTTTCTTTGCCACTTGGTGTGAGCCCTGCCATAAAGAGATCGAGGAGCTGACCGAGGTGCTGGGTGAATTTGAGAATCAACCGATCAAAGTGCTGCTGATCGATTTAAAAGAGGAAAAGTCCACCGTCGAATCGTTTTTGAAAGGCAGAAACTACCCAGGGATTATTCTTTTGGATAAGTATGGCGTGGCAGCGAAAAGTTACGGTGTAACTACGATCCCGAGATCCTTTGTGGTCAATAGAGATGGCAAGCTGGTATGGCAGGCCGAGGGGTATCAGCAAGATTTTAGGCAACAGATAAGATCGGTTCTAAATAAGCTATTTCCATGAAAAATTGAAAAACTGTTCGCTGTTACTGGCTTCCTTTGAAGATTGACATAAGGCCATGGCTTTCGTATCTAGCTTTCAAGATTTTAAAAATTGACCGTCATTTTGAAAATGACGGTCAATTTTTATACTCCATCCAATTTCAAAATCCCCCCTCACTACAAAATCCACTTTCAACTCCGTAATTTTATCACAAATGAAATTTCATCCAGAAGTTTTATGAATAAATTCTAAAGGAGCAAAGGCCAGATTTTCAGCCAGATAAAGATCTTCCCATTTGGCACATGAATGTGGCACAGCATTTGAATCTACCGGGAATATGATCAGTGCTTGAAAGAAAACCCCTGCTTTGTCATTCCGAACGTAGTGAGGAATCTGGTCAACTTGATGATATTTCGGTTAAAGATTTCTCTCTTCGGTCGAAATGACAAGGCGGTGAATTTTCGTTCAGGCATGAATTAGTATCAACATTTCCGCACTGCATCAGGAGACGACAGCCATGATAAAATTTATGATCAAATCCGTTATTGTTTTATTGGCGATGCAATCAGCTATGAATTATCTTCGCAATGAGCAAATCATTGAGGGTTCCATTCGCATCAATTATTCAGTAATTCAGCAGAAACTAATCAGTGCTGTTCCCGTGAGAAAAATTGCATCTGGTATGGTCCAAGCTGTGGCGCAGACCAGGTTGCAGAGGGTAAGTCCAGAACCTTATGCAGCGGAATATCCTGTGGCAGAGGTTCGAGAGATCAAAGACGTCCCCGCCTTTAAAATTGTTCACCATGTGGTTGCTGAAGGCGAATCGCTGGCAGTGCTTGCTCAAATCTATGGCGTCCATTGGCGCGTAATTCAGAAAATCAACCGAATTGGAGATGATGAGCCGCTGTTCGTGGGACAGGTATTAAGAATTCCCACGAGAACTCAGGGATTGGAGCGGAGAATAATTTAGTTATCGATGGATCGAAATTCGTCATATTGTCAAAGCGGGTTCGTTTGCAGCAACAGCGGGGAAATCATATCTGATCCAGCAAAAATATAATAACTGGGCGAGTGTGGTTTGCGAGTCTAAACCTCTGATGATGAACAACGCTTTCTGCTAAAAAAAGCCAGAGGGTCTACTAGGGCTATCCTCAGTGCCATTAATCCGCGCGCGAGAAAGCGCTTTAAAAAAGTCAACCTGCCTAAATTTTTATCTTGCATTTCACCCCATTGTATTGTATATTTAGCACATGTTTTATACAATTAGGAGGATATAATGGGCAAGATCATTGCGATTGCCAATCAGAAAGGTGGGGTTGGCAAGACGACGACGGCGGTAAATTTAGCCGCTTGCCTTGCTGTTGCTGAATATCCTGTACTATTGGTCGACATAGATCCTCAGGCGAATTCCACCAGCGGTTTGGGATTTGATGCGAAGCAAATAAAGAAGAGCATCTATCACGTGCTGATCAAAGGAGAGGATATCGAGAATGTTATCCTCAAGACGGAATTGAAGTATCTTGATTTGCTGCCGTCGAATGTGGATTTGGTTGGCGCAGAGATCGAATTGGTTTCCGCCATATCCCGTGAGAGAATTTTGGAAGGGGTTCTGCCCAAGGTAAGGGATCGCTATAAATATATTTTTATCGATTGTCCTCCTTCGCTGGGACTGTTGACTTTGAACGCCATGACCACTTCGGATTCGGTGCTCATACCGATCCAATGCGAGTACTATGCGCTGGAGGGGCTGAGCCAATTGCTTAATACAATTCGATTGGTTCAGAAACATCTCAATAGCCGGCTCGAAATCGAAGGGGTGGTTCTCACCATGTACGATGGCCGTCTCAATCTTTCCCGACAAGTAGCAGAAGATGTGCGTCGCTTTTTCGATAAAAAAGTTTATAAGACTGTGATCAATCGCAATGTTCGGATTAGTGAGGCACCGAGCTTTGGAAAACCGATTATTCTGTATGATGCGGTATCGATGGGAGCTGAGAACTATATGAGCTTAGCGGAGGAATTCATCAGGAATGGCAAGTAAGCGCTTGGGAAGAGGACTTCGCGCATTGATCCCAGATATCCCTGAGGAGGAGAGCGAAGAGCGCATCAGCTCCATTCGAGAGATCGAGGTCCACAAGATCAAGCCCAATCCGTTTCAGCCGCGGGAGAATTTTGATGAGGCGGCGCTGGAGGAACTTAAAAATTCCATCGCGGAGAAAGGCATTATCCAGCCGATCACCGTTCGGAGGGTCGATGATGGCTACGAGCTGATCGCTGGTGAGCGAAGGCTGCGGGCTGTGACTGCCCTGAACATTGAGAGCATTCCTGCCTATGTGCTCGAAGTTCGAAGCGATGAGGAGATGCTGGAGCTGTCGCTGATCGAAAACATTCAGCGAGAGGACCTTAATCCCATTGATATTGCCCGCGCTTATAACAAGCTGCTGGTCGATTGCAATTTGACTCAGGAAGCGGTTGCGAAAAGGGTTGGTAAAGAACGGTCGACAGTAGCAAATTTCCTTCGTTTATTAAAGCTGCCCCCGATGATCCAGGAAAGCTTGAGAACCGGCCAGCTCGATATGGGGCATGCCCGGGCATTGATCACAATCGAAGATGAGCAGCTTCAGAAAAGCATCTGGGAAAAAATTATCAAAGATCATCTTTCGGTCCGCGATGTGGAACGATTGGTGAGACAAGCGGCCAAAAAAAGGACGACTCCAGAAGGTGATCAGCCAACAAAATCGCTCTTCGTCCTGGAGATGGAGGAGCGGCTCAGGAACAAATTTGGGACTCAGGTGAAAATCAATTTGAAGAAAAAGGGAGGTAATATTGAAATCGAGTTTTATTCTGATGAAGAATTGGAACGCTTATTAGAAATTTTGCAGCAGTGATAACGTCAAGTTTTTGGTTGCCAGGCTTCGCTGAGCAGTAAAACTCACGAGAACGCGAGATTGAAGATTGAGCCTCCAGGTCGCATGCAAAAAATTATCATTGGATAAAAAGTGAATCGCTTCAGTCAGCGTTGAAGCGGCAAATTATTTGCATAGCATGATTGCTAAAATCGTTATGGCCAGGCGCTAAGGATTTTTTCAATGAACAGCCTATTTTTTCAATCGAAAGGCATTGTTAGATTAATTCTGCCCCGAGAGGCGGGGGATCGACCATGAATAAGCGCAAACGCGAAAAACAATTATCGATATTGATCATCCCTGATGATGACTCCGATCCATTGACATTCCGGCTGAGTTCCAACACAGTTCGAATTCTTTTGGGCGTGGCTATTGTCCTGGTGATCCATATTTTTGCTGGGGCTGCGTTTTATTATAAATTTGCGGTAACCAATCGGTACAGCAAGCGGCTGGAGCGCGAGAACATTAATTTAAAAGAGGACAATCGCCGGATCAACCAAATGTTTGACACGGTTGAAGAATTAATTGATTACAATACGCGGTTACGCAACGCTTTGGGGGTGGATCAGGGGTTCGAGATCAGCGATCGAAAGAAATCGCAACTCATGAATACATTCCGCCGGAGTATCAATATGGTCCCAGCGACTGAAATGAGCAGCGAAGATGTCCTTTCGGCTGGGCAGAACCTACCGAGCAAGCCACGGTTGAATTTCATCACGCGAACGAAGAAGAATTACGATCAATTTGCGACCAATATACCTAATTTTCTTCCAGTGGAAGGGATGGTGACCACGGATTTTCGTCGGGGCGATGTCAAATTGCCCAATCATCTGGGGATCGACATTGCAGCCAGCCGAGGGACTGCGGTGCGGGCAGCGGCAGATGGGATTATTATTTTCGCGAATTGGACCGAAGCGCTGGGAAATCTGATCATAATTTATCATCTCAATGGCTATTTTACTTATTATGGGCATAATCAAATCCTCTTGAAAAAAGAAAATACCTTTGTGAAAAAAGGCGAGGTTATCGCTTTGGTTGGTAGCTCGGGTCGGAGCACCGCGCCCCACCTCCATTTTGAAATATGGAAGGACGGGATCCCGGTGGATCCAAAGGAATATCTCCTCACGACTCAGAGCAAAAAGTGAATTGATTCGAAAGATCTAAATTTTTTACCTGGATAGTCATGACCATAAAAGGAGCAAAGCGAATTTCGTTAGTACTGTTTAGTGTTCAGCTTTGCGTCTTTTTTAGGTCGAAAGTTTTATGATAAATATGGTGAATCAAACAGGATAAGGAGAGACAACGTTGAGCAAGAAAGAAGAAGATGGAATTTCGCGATCTGGCGATCTGAATACGATTGTGGGAAAAGGGTCTTCTTTGGAAGGGACCCTCAAAGTTGAAAATAGCGTCCGCGTTGACGGAAGGATCAAGGGCAATCTCACCACAACGGAGCTGTTGGTAATTGGCAAAGATGGGGAGATTGAAGGAGATATTATTGCGAAAAACGCCATCATCGGAGGTCGAGTGCGCGGCAAGGTGAGCGCGACTGGCAAGGTGGTCCTGGAGTCAAAAGCGGTATTTCTGGGCGAGTTGAAAACATCCCGATTGGTCATCGATGACGGAGCGATTTTCGACGGCCGGTGCTCGATGCAACGGGATGGTAAGCTGCCCTTCGAGCCCAAGATCGGCGAATCCCCGGTCGCCCCTGATCTTAAAAAAGGACCGCAGCGACCAGAATAATTATGGCTTCTGGGATCGCTCCAACCGCAACAAAATGAAGGCTTAGCAGAAAGTTCAAAAAGCAGATCACTTTCGCTGGCCATTGTTTAGATCGCAGATCTCCACTGAGAATTGAGCGAGGCGAAAACAGCCAATAGCACAATTTCGCTAAAAGTGGGAATAATTGAGCTGTTCTCCAGAAGCCCAAGCGGAGTTTATTAAAGATTATTTAAGATTTTGATTGTTCTTTAAAATCAGCAGAGTTTATTTTTTAAGTGAAAACCCTTTCGGTAGCTTCAGACACCGCAAATTAGATTCGCGGTAATATGGGATTGATCATCCCATGACAAAAAAGCAGGAAGGGTTTTTTATTTTTAGCTCCTGCCTTTAGCCCCATTAAATAATTTTTTAATAAAACTTGTTTTTATTTTTCCGCAATGGTTGAAATAACCGGTATTATTTAAAGAATCTTACTTGGCTTCATCCTTTAGCAGATTGTATTTGCATGAGCATTGTTCGATATTATCAAAGCGCCAGAAGCTTGGATTATTTTGACGCTATCAATCCAACATCACAATTGAAAAATTGTCTCAGCTATAACATGAGTTTTAAAATTTCTGATAATAATCTTACAGAGTAGCTATGTCTGAGCAATGACAAAAATTTAAAAACTCTTTTATTGACTAAGACGAAAAAATATGATATAATTGGCGGTTGGCTGCTAAAAATAGCCAACGATGGATGAAGAACACATTTGTAAGAAGAAAGTCCCTATGAACCGCAAGCACAGCGAAAAACATTATCGGTGGTTAGTTGAATTTATCAGCGTCATGATCATCCTGCTCTATGTTGGACAGGCAATGGGCGAGTTATCAACTATGCCGCATCAACATCGCGATCTAACACTCGATTTCGACACGCGATTGAGATTCTATCTCGATCTAAAAACGAAGCGGTTTCTTCACAAGATGGCAATCAAGGAACAGCTATTATTGGGGCTGATCCGCGATGTGACCGAGGAGGTTCAAATTCGCAAAAAAGCTGGGCTGGCGCAGGAGGATGCGGGATTAGACCTGGTTTATAGCAAGGAAGATCAATTAGTGAAAGAATATGATGCCGAGATTCAAGCGATTAAAGGCATCGTCTCTGAGATAGAGCGTTTGGAATCAACTGTTCAGCAGATGGAGGATTTGAAGCTCATCGAAGAAGTGGAACAGTTGAAGGACAGATTAATGGCGATCTTAGATGATCAAAAATCGCTCAGGAGGCCGATGACCAGACAGGAAGCGGCAGCAATGATTCAGCGATATTCATCAGAGGTAGGCAACCTGCTCAAGATTTATGAACAAATCGAGTCATTTGAGAAGCGGGCATCGGCGATCGGCGATGGGGAGATGGTGAAACAATTAACTCAGCAGAAGCAGCGCATCATGCGGATTCTTGAGGAAAGCCGCATTGCTGGACCATCATCGGATAAAGTCGTTGAAAGTTACATTGCAGAGGCTGCTTCGCTGGTTAATATTCTGAAAAAAATGGATCAACTCGAGCAGCAGATCGCAACAGATTCACTGAAAAGATCCAGTATTGAAGGCTTGCGAAATCATATCATGGCCAATATCGATATTAGGATACTCCAATTATTTGGATACGTGAATGATGAAGGCTTCAAAGGCAAAACGATATCGGATTACTACGATGCTTGGAAGGCCAAGCGGGTTGCCGATTATCAGGCGCGCTATACCAGATATCGCATCATTCGAGAAAAATTGATCAGCAGTGCCACCGAGGGCCAGAGAAAGCGAATGCTGGAGCGCGAAGTGGGTGACGCCTTGCTCAATTATTCAAATGAAAATTATGAATTGGCGGAGCTCCAGTTCCAGCAAATCTATTCTGGGTACAAGGATTATTATAAAGATCTGGACGGAATTTTATTTTATCGAAGTGAGGCGAATTTCGCCAATCGCTATTATGATGCCGCCCAAGCAGGTTATATGGCGCTCATCAGTGAATATCCAAATTCGCAATATTTGGGGCAATGTTACTTGCGGTTGATGATGATTAGCTATAGCTATGGATGGCAGAGTGAATTCTTCAAATATTTCGAAAAAGTGAAGGACCTTATTAATATCGATCGAGAGGATTTGAATAAGGCACGATACCTGGCGGGTTATCTTTATCTGAAGCAGAAACAATTTGAGGCTGCCCGGACAGTGCTGGAGAATATTAAAGATGATTCACAGTATTATCTCCCGGCTCAGTATTTGCTTGGAATAGTGCTCTCAAATCTTGAGAAATATGGTCAAGCTAGGGAAATTTTCGAGAAGATCGTCCAACTGCGGAGCTATCCCTGGACCGATTTAAATTACGCGATGTTTCGAAATGAGGCGCTGTTAAAGCTGGGTTATTATCATTATCAGCGTGGCGAATATGCAAAGGCGATTTCGTATTTTGACCAGGTTTCCAAGGGATATGAAAATTATGATGCCAGCCTGATGGGACAGGCCTGGGCGAATCTGAAGCAGGCCCAATACAACGCTGCGATTCAGAAGGTTAACCTGCTGTCCAACAATTATCTGCTGTCCAATTACACTTACGAAGCGTTGGTTTTATCGGCGCATTGTAAGCGAATTTTGAATCGGCCAGATGAGGCGTTGATGGACCTCCAGTATGTGTCCAATGCCCAACAGGCTTTGAGCCAAGCACAACAATACAATGAAGAACGAAAGCGGCTGTTATCGCAATTGAATGAGCTGGAGATACTGGAGCAGCAAGTGCTCGAACAGCAGAATCGCAAGATCTATCCTCAAGTCTCAAGGATCCGAGATCTAATTAGCGACGCGCTTTTGACACTTCGCTACCGAGGGGTTGTTAATAGTCGTTATGTGGATCAATATAATGAAAAGCGCAAAACGTTATTGAAGCAGATCGAGGAATTCAATTCGATCATCAATTTTGCCCGAGAACAAGGGGACGAAACCTTGCTGGCCGATGCGGTTCGCCAGCGAAACCGGCTGGTTGCAACATTGGAGCGCTATCAGGAGAGCGCAATTCCATCTGGTGTAGCAGGTTTATTGAATTATCCTCTTGCAAGCAAAGAGGGGGGGCTGATATATCGCCGCGGGATCATCACGAATTTGATGCGAGATTTGGCTTTGGAGAAGCAACGGATCCAAAAAGATCTTGAGACGATCACTCAGTTGGCCGCACTTGGGAGCGAGGCCGCCTCAATCGATGTAATGGTAGATCTGGAGATGATCGAAGATGATCTTCGAGATTTGAATAATCAGCTCAATCGCTTTCAGGTTTGGTTGGCTGAAAACAATGTGGAGGAGATAAAGACCGAGACCGAAAAATGGGCTAACCTCTCCGGATTTGGGATAAGCGATATCAATTTTGCTTCTTATTATGAGAAACTTCAGCAGATTGGCAGTTATCAGAAGAACCTGACATTGATCGATGACTTGCTCAGAGAGAAAAAAGAGCAACTGGAGCAGCGCGTGAAACGATTTGATGATGAGGTAAAGAAAATTGAGCAGGAAATTCAGGCGGAGAAAATTCGATTAGAAAAATTGGAGAAAGAGCGCTATTTTCAGGAAATCTATTTCGAGACTAAAACCAGAGAGATCGAAACCGAGGAAATCGAATATCCATTTTAAGATTGGGAGAGGTAAGTTCAATTGGCTGAAGGAACCAGTGGTGGGAAAGCAGTTGACCTGTTAGGAATTAGCAATGAAAAAAATAATCATTAACATGTTGGCGCTATTGGTGTGGATGATCTTGTCGCAACCGCTACGGTCACAGCAAACGACGGGGGTGGATACCAGCCGCAAAGCAAAGATCGACTCGTTATTAGAATCCTACACTATCGAAGATATCCTGAACTATCGGGATTTCTACGAGAAGCAGATCAAGGAATTTAATATTGACAAGATAAAATTGCGTGATCGAGGGATTGCACAAGCTGAAAAGTTTATCGCCAATAATCCCCAGAGCACCATGTTGGATCGTGTGATGATTCGGCTGGCAGAATTATACTACGAAGCGGCTGAAGATGATTACTTGCAGCGGATGCAAGAATACGATCAACAGATGGAGCAGTTTGAGTCGCAAGGAATAGACACCACCCTTGTGGAGCCCACCAAAAATTTAAGCCGTCCCCTGGCTTTATATCAAAGGATTATCGATGAATTTCCTCATAGTGACTTGGTTGATGATGCGCTTTACAATAAGGCATTTTTATTAGAAGAGATCGGTCAAATTGATTCAGCTTTGGCGATTTATCAATATGTGATCGACCAGTTTCCTGAGAGCCGCTATGTCCCAGAATCGTTGATGCGGATCGGCGAGTACTATTTCAATCCGCCCAAAAATGAAATTGAACGGGCGATCGAGTATTATAAGAAGGTGCTTCAGTTCAAAGATAGCCCCAAATTTGATGAGGCGCTGTATCGACTGGGGTGGAGCTATTATCGGTTGAATAATTTCCCCGAAGCAGTCTCCTATTTTACGCTTCTGGCCGATGACATTGAGCGTGCCAAATCGATCGATCCGCGCCAGCGCTATTCTAATCCCAGCTTGCGGGATGAATCTCTCGAATATATCGGAATTAGCTTTTTGGACTATGGGGGGACTCAACGGGCGGTTGAATACCTGAACCGAATTGGTGGTCGAAGTTATGGTGCTGAGATCCTGAAGAAGATCGGCGACGTGTATATGTATGAAAAGGAGCTTTACAATGAAGCGATTGAGGCTTATCATATTTTGCTGAAGATGTACCCTGAACACGATGAAGCGCCGGAAATTCAGGAGAAGATCGTTGCCTGTTATCGCTACATGAGGGACGACAGAATGGCGTATGTGGCGAGGGAAAAGCTATTTCATGATTATGGCCCAGGCAGCGCCTGGTGGCAGTCTCATGAAAATGAACGGCTGCGCAATAAGGCCTACCGAATTGCCGAGCGCGCACTGAGAGACAATATCACCCTCCTGTTTCAGCGGGCTGAGGAGAATAATGACGAATATCTCTATCTTCAAGCAGTGAATGATAGCAAAAAATATATCAGCATTTTTGCCTCCGATAGCAGTGCCCCGATGATCCATTGGAATATGGCCCTGGTCTTAGACACCAAATTGAATCAAAAGGACGCGGCGTTTGAAGAGTACATGCGCATGAGTGATCTGTATTGGAATAGCCGCTTTCAAAAATTCGCCGCTGAGAACGCCATCGCCTTGACCAAGGAAATGGTTGAAAGTGACACCACTAAAAAGAAGGTGGCAGTTGATCTGAGCGAAACAGATTCCACGGATCGCCCACAGGTCGGCATACCAGCATTGCAATATCGGAGATTGGAGCTGACTGAGAGTGAGAAAAAGCTGATTCGCGCTTATAACAATTACATCAAAATTTTTCCCCATGAGCCAGAGACGTTTACGGTATTGTCCAATGCCGGTGCTGTCTATTATAACAACAATCAGTTCAAGGAGGCGTTGCGGTACTTCAATACGATTTTGAAGCATTTTCCCGATCATCCAGAGGTGAATAACATTCGATATATTGCGCTGGAAAGCTATTTTGGGAAACAGGATTATAAAAGTGCCGAGATAGTGGCGCGTCGGTTGCTAAAAAGCCAGGATATTTCGCCGCAATTAGAGAGGAAAGCCAGAATCCGGCTGGCAGAGTCCATTTTTCTTGCGGCTGAAGCCTATGCGAATCGCGACGATCATCTCCAAGCTGGCAACGAATATTTGCGCGTTGTGCGTGAGGTTCCCACCGCGGAGTTTGCTGATCTCAGCCTATTCAACGCGGCACTCGAGTTTGACAAAGCCAGAGAATTCAGTCGGGCAGTGGAGACTTATAATTATCTGATTGAGACGCGACCGAATTCTGTTTATCTTTTGAATGCCATGAACAATCTGGCGTTAGATTATGGGGAATTGAATGAGCCCAAAAATGCAGCGCTTACCTATGAGAAATTGGCCTCGGTCGCGAAGGATCCTAACCAAGCGCATGATGCTTTGTTCAACGCCAGCTACTTTTTTGCTCGCGCAGAGGAATGGGAAGATGCGATCCGGGTCAATCGAACATTTGTGCAGCGGTTCCCTGATTCAAAAGATGCGGCAGATTTGTATTTTGATATCGCAACATATTATTTGAAATTGGATAAATTGGATGAAGCCAATCAGGTGTATGGCGAGTATGCTGTCCGGTATCCCAATTCGCCACGGGTCGTTGAGACCTATTTTCAACGAGGCGAATATTATCGGGCCAAGAATCAATTCGATCGAGCGATCAACGAATATCGCCTGGCTGTGGAAAAGAACGAGGAGTTAGCGAAGAAAAATCTGGAGCGAAACGATTATTTTGCAGCTGAAGCGTTGTTTCAAATGACCCAATTAAAATATGATGAGTACGACAAAATAGAATTTCAATTGCCGCAAGCCCGTTTAGAAGAGGCAAAAAAGAAGAAGAAAGAATTGTTAATGCAGATCGTGGATGGCTATACCAAGGTTGCCGCTTATGGGACGGTTCGATTATATGAAGCAACTTGGCATATCGGCCGAAGCTATGAGGAGTTTGCATCGACCTGGGGGAAACAAGAGATCCCACCCATGGAACAAACACGCCGGATCATTGCCCAAAAACAGATCAATGAGGCAACAGTGGAATTGTATGGGAAAGCTGAGCAGTCTTATAAACAAGCCATTCAAATTCTGAGCCGACTGGCGAAGCAATATGAAACCTCTTTGATCAAAAATGACACCCTCTCTGCAGCAGGGGCGTCGCGAGATTTTGTTCGGGAGGATAGTACGCTCCATGTCGCTCGTCGTTGGATTGAGCGCTGCAAAGAAAAGGTCTCTGAAGTGATCTATGATGCAGCAGAATTGAATTTTTCAACAGTGGATGCATTTTTGCAAGCGCCGATCCCAGATGGGTTGAATCATGTGGCTGAGATGGAATATCGCAGGCAAGTGCTGGGCAAAGCCATTACACCGTTGATTTCGGAGATCATTGACGCCCATCGCCGCAATATTCAGGAGGCATGGAATTTAGGGATCGAAAATCAATGGGTCAAACTCTCGCGAAAGAAAATTTTGTCAGCCAATAATTTGCTGGCGGCTGAATATCAAAAATTAGCCCAAAAATCTCTGGAGTTATATGAAGCAAATCTGGAATCTTACAAACAATTAGTTGACCGCGCTGAACCAGGTGTTGATCCAGCTATCTTTTCTGATCAGTTAGCAAATCTCGTCGATTTTAGTCGCGCTTTTGCCAAGATGACCGCTGAAATATATCAAAAGACTTTGGAGAAAGCAGTACAATTGAACATCAGCGATCCTTTGGTTGCTGAAACGCGTGAGCTTATGTTACGAGATCTGTTCGTAATTGCACAGCGTACCCAGGAGTTGGCCGATACTTTGCGGGCTAATCGGAAAAGGTACGAGCGACTGTTTAGAGCCAGCAATAATATCAATTATGAGGATGCACTGTTCACATTAGAAGATAATTATTTATCGTTGAAAGAGGCTACCGTAACGTTATTAGAATTGGGACTCCAGCTTTCCCAAAAATTGCAACTAAATAACGCCTGGGTGCCGCAAATTAAGCTTGCTTTAGTGCACGCAAATCCTGAACAATATGCCGCATTGATCAATTTATCAGTGAAAACCGAACAAATTGTAAGCGACGAAAGTTGGCGCGCCACTCATCGGTATGTCGAGGGATGGGTAAATCCAGATTTTGATGATCGAACCTGGGATCGAGCAAGCTATGTGGTGCGCTCGTCAGATCGTCGCCACAATTCACTTACAGGTATTTGGTTGATGGTTGCCGATAGTGCGGGAGCCCAAATTTCTGGTGATTCGCTACTTCAAACGCGATCTTCGGAACATCCTCCATCAGATCGAACCACCTTGAAGCCGAGTCGACAGGTATTTTTTAGAACATCGTTCCAGATTGAAGGATTGCCCGTGTCAGCCGTGATCAAACTCATTGTGGATGATTCATATAATTTATTCTGCAATGGGGAATATATTGCCGCTGTAACAAGCAGCGAATCGAATTGGCAGATCGAACATGTGCATCAATTGACTGACAATCTGATGGAGGGGAATAATGAATTGGCGATTGAGGCGATTGATAATGATGGCAGCTCTGGCGGGCTGATTGCGGTGCTGACTTTAAAATCATTGCCTGGCTGGGCCGATAAGCAGCAACAGATCCAGCTCGAGGCAAGTCATTACAAGGTGAGACAAAATTTGATAATGGATAAATACATCATCATGCATTAAAGGGAGAGGAATTGATGTTACGTTACATCGTGTTGCTTTGCTTTGCGTTATTGCTGCTGGCAAATGCCGGCCAAACGATTGCGCAGAGTCAGCAGCCGCAATCATCCGATAGCACCCGAACGGCAATCGTTGATACAACCAAGGGGCAAATGAAGATAGGGGGCGAAGAAGAAATCGAGCTTTCAGAAATTTTAATTGAAGCTGTGGTTGAAAAGCCTCGGGTGGCGATATTGCCTCGCCGGTTGGCTCCCGAATTGGGTGAGATGGAGGTCGTAAATCGATCTTTTGAGCAAGAATTGAAACAAGCGCCAGAGAAACCGATGATAATGGATAATCGATTGTTGGTGCCACAAAAGATCGAGGACTTAAAGAAAAAGCTGATCAGCCCTAACCAGGAAAAGAACAAAAAATAGATCAATACATGGGAACTCCACCCTGAGCGGCTATCGGTGGGGCGCAGCGCCAGCTAAGAAAGGCACAGGACTGGAAACAGTATTGGTTGTTTCTTTTTAGCTAAGAAGTTGAAGCGTAGCAATAACCGTTTCTCGCTCTGGTGATCATGCTTAAACATTATCGCATTGCTGTTGATGTTCTACCGAGCGAGTCAGAAAACTGATTGAGACGAATATAATTGCTTTCCAGGGGAAATGGGTCAGAGGAACGATGAAGGATGGATTCGTGCTTTGATGAGGAATTTGGGACAAAATTTAAAAAACTTTTCATATAAATGTGGCAATTTTCCATTATTCATAGGACAAAATCAACAAATGGAGGTGGCTTAATGGCTGAGGTTTTGAAGAATTTCAGTACCAATTCAACTGGGTGGGGGTTCATGTGGTTGCTACTTTTGGTTGCGGTATTCGCTGTGGCCATAGCGATCGAACGTGCTTACTTTATTATGGTCCGCTCAAACATAAATGCTCCGAAGTTCATGGCCGAGATCCGCAAATTGGTCAAGGCGGGCGATTACCAGCAGGCATTGCTGCTTTGCCAGTCGGCGCGCGACAAGGCGCTAGCCCAGGTGGTCATGGCTGGATTGCGGAAAGTAAGCGAAAGTGATACCATCGAATTTCGCGCCATCCAAAATTCAGTCGATGAGGGGACTTTGGAAGTGATCCCCAAACTTCAAGAGCGGACTGGATTGTTGTCGGTATTAGCCAATGTTGCCACGCTTTTGGGTTTGATGGGGACAATTTATGGACTGATTGCGGCATTCAAAGCGGTTTCAGCACCTGGGATCGACGCCACTGAAAAATCTCGAATGTTGGCAGCAGGCATTTCGGTAGCCATGAATACAACCCTGGTCGGGTTAGCGATCGCCATCCCTAGCATTCTCGTTTATACTTTTTTACATAACAAGACCGTTAAAATCATCGATGAAATTGACGAACACACCGTGAAGCTTATTAATTTAATCACAGGGAATCAATAACTATGGCATTTAGACCATCATTTCGAAGATCTGTTGAACCAGAGGATATTGAGCTCAACATGACTCCTGTCATGAACCTGATGGTGTGCATGATCCCATTGTTGCTCTCAACAGCGCAACTGATAAAAATCGGCGTGATCGATTTGAACCTGCCCCCAGCAGTGGGGACCAGCGTGTCCCAGTTGGAAGCGCCTAAGGAGGTTCAAAAAAAGCTTGATCTGGCGATCACGATCACCAATCAGGGCTTTTATATTTCGAGCTCGTTGGCGATCCTGAAAAGCACGGATGGTCAAGGGCCAACTGTTCCTTTGAAGCCCGATGGCCAATATGATTTTGAAACGCTTTCGCGAAAATTGTTCGAAATTAAAAAGCAAGCGCTCGGCAGTTTTAGCGATACCGAAAATATCATCATCCAAGCAGAACCTGATATCCAATATCAGCTACTGGTCGATACCATGGATGCTGCTCGGTCAATTAAAATCGAAGATCGTAACTATACGCTGTTCCCTGAAGTATCGCTGGCCTCTGGGGTGATATGAATCAGGTGATTCATGAAATAATTGGTCAGATGGTCGATGATATCGAATTGGATCGCTGAACAAATTTTCAGGCGCACGAACCAAAAAAAATCGGCTGATAAATCGATTGTTGAGATTTCAACGCTTGTCGATTTGACTAGTGCGATTTTTGCCAATTTTTTTAGAATAAATCTTTGGAGGATTGAATGGCATTTATTCCGTCCCGAAGAAAGAAACATGATACCAATCCGGGGAAAATTCGGGTGAATTTGACCTCGATGATGGACATGTTTACCATAATTTTGGTGTTTTTGCTCAAGAACTATTCTACAGAAGGTTTGCTGATACAACCTTCGGAATATTTGACTTTGCCGACTTCCACCATTGAAAGGTCGCCTGAGGTAGCACTGGATTTAGTGATTTCCAAAGAATGGGTCATGCTGAATCATGAGCCCATCGAGAAAGTCGCAAATATCATGGCCAGTGATGGGTTGTTAATTGAACCATTACAGCAGAAGTTGCTAATGTATGCCCGAGAAGCAAAAAAGATGGAAGTAGCATATGGGACCAAATTTTCGGGCAAGGTGACGATTCAGGGTGATAAAGAAATTCCGTATCGATTGCTGGTAAAAGTGATGGCTACGTGCGGAAGATCCGAATATCCTAATATGCGACTCGTTGTTTATAGGAAAGAGGCTTAAGTCATCAAGATCACGATCTACAAGAGAGGGTGAACGTGAATCAACTGCGCGAAAGGCGTGGATACGAGCACGCTAATAATGATCAAGACTGGCCAATTGCGATCGCAGGGGGACTGGCCCGGCTTCCCAAAGAATATCAGCGGAACCTTATTGCCGTTATCGATAAGAGATTTTTGTTGATTTGGTTCATGAGTTTTATCATTCATTTTAGTGCGGCGAGCTATTTTGCTCTTCACCCTCCTGAAACTGGATATAAACAGCATGAGATCGATCGCATCCAGAAACAATTTGCCACCTACTTATTAGAACGGACGCCACAAAAACTGATCTCAGAACCAGCACTCAGTTTGCAAGCCCCGGTTGAAGCTGATTTGGATGGAAGATTGATTGCTGGCGCTAAACGAGGTTCGTCAAGCGGGAGGGTTTCGAATGCAGGAGCATCAGGAGGATCTGGCAGCTTGCTGAGCGGCGCGAATAAGTCGGGAAACGGTACGCCGTATGGAATTGGAACGTCATCTCGGGATCAGATCTCCCAAGAAGTGAGCTCGAAAGGGTTATTAGGATTGCTCACAGGTTCGGGGAGTAATGCGCAAGGAAATGAAGTGGCCGATGTTCTTGGTGAAGCAGGCAACAACCAGGCTGATTTGGACAAAGTGTTGGGCAAGTTGGATGGATTGAAAACATCTGGTCGACCTGGGGGATCGTCCTCAATTAACCCTGCAAACAGCAGGATCACGCAAACAGGCTCTCGGCCGGTTGAAACTCAAGGGATCGAGCAGATTTTCGGGGGCAAAGAAACCATTGCCAGCGCTGAAATTCAACGCAGTAATAAAATTGTGCTCGAACAAATTTCCGAAATTGCTGATGAGCGAGGCGTCAAATCTCAGAGCCGAGATCCAGACCAAGTGTCTGAAGTGGTGAATCGCCACAATGCTTCGATTCAGTATTGTTACCAACGTGAGCTAAAAGTGAATCCAGACTTGAAAGGGAAACTGGTGGTGAGATTTACCATTGATCCATCTGGCCGAGTGAAAGATGTAAACGTTCTTTCATCGACATTGAACAGCCCAAGCATTGAACGGTGTGTAATCAGCCGGATCAAACGCTGGGATGATTTTGGAGCGATTGATCCTGCCAGAGGGGATGCAATATTTCGGCAGGTCTATACTTTTGGCTATTAGCGGTTGAGTTATTATCAAATAATCTTGGCCTAATCGGCGCCGAGAAAGTATGATATTGAACTGATAATGCGCTATCAGAAATGAAGCCATTGGCAAATTGCCAATGGTTTTTTTATTTGGGGATGATAAAAAGATCTTTGATGCCAAGCTCGGCAGCCTCTTTTTTGAGCCAATGCACAAGCTATGTTCAACAGGTAGAGCTAGCTACTGCAATAGCGATGATGCTGATGAAAGCAAAAATTTGTTTTCTAATTTTTATTTATTTTTCCATGAGCACTATTCAGAAATTGTGCTCAAAAGATGGGCCGAAATGAAATAAACACTTTGAATGGGTTTTCATTGATAAAAAGACATTGGCAATTGAAGGAACTTTTTGTTCCTGCCTTTGAAACCGTTGGGAAAATAGTTATTGATTTTTGCTATAAAATTAACTAAATTCGGCCCACAAAAGATGATGAGTAAATCGAAAATCAAATTTTCAGGAGCAAATATTGAAATTTAAACGAACACATACTTGTGGTGAACTAAATAAGTCACATGAGAATCAACAAGTCGTTCTTCAAGGGTGGGTGGATCGGCGGCGCGATCATGGCAGTTTGACCTTTATCGATCTGCGGGATATCTACGGCAAAACCCAAATTGTTTTTGATCCCTCGCATAGCGATGCGGCTGCGCATGTTCGTGAATTGAAGACAGAATACGTGATTAGCGTTGTTGGTCGAGTTCGGCAGCGGCCGCCGGGCATGGTAAATCCCCAATTAGCCACCGGAGAAATCGAGGTGGTGGCTGATGAATACGAGATCTTGAATCCCGCCAAAACGCCGCCTTTTTTAATTGTCGATAATGTTGATGCCTCGGAAGAGCTGCGTTTTAAATATCGCTATCTTGACCTTAGGCGGCCTGAAATGCAACGAAATATGCTGATCCGACATCGGACCGCTCAATTGGTACGCCAATATCTGAGTTCCCATGGCTTTTTTGAGATCGAGACACCCTATTTGATGCGAAGTACGCCAGAAGGGGCTCGGGATTATCTGGTGCCAAGCCGCATTCATAAGGGAAAATTTTATGCATTGCCTCAATCCCCACAAACTTATAAACAGATTCTGATGGTTGCTGGTTATGATCGTTATTTTCAGATCGTTAAATGTTTTCGGGACGAAGACCTCCGAGCGGATCGCCAGCCAGAATTCACTCAAATAGATTTAGAATTATCCTTCGTCGATGAAGAAGATATTTTTCGCCTGGCTGAGGGGCTGATGCAACACATTTTTTCCGCTATACTGGATGTTCATTTGCCAGCTCCTTTTCCAATACTGAATTACGATGAGGCGATATCGCGCTATGGTACCGACAAGCCAGATCTACGTTTTGACCTATCGATCAAAGATATTAGCCAATACGTTGCGAATTGTGATTTCAAGGTGTTCTCGAATGTCGTGGCATCGAATGGGATCGTTGGGGGGATCAATTTAAAGGGCCGAGCCCATTATTCCCGAAAACAGCTCGATACCCTCAACCAATTTGTGATGGATCTGGGCGGCAAAGGGGTATTGTTTGCGAAGGTCACATCGGATGGTTGGGACAGCTCAATCCGTAAGTATTTGGCAGATGGTATGGTTGAGCAGATCAATCGGAGCATGCAGGCCGAACCAGGGGATTTGTTGCTATTTATGGCGGGCGAGCGAAAGTCAACCTTGGACCTATTGGGTCGATTACGTGTAAAGCTGGCGGCGGATGAAGGCATGATCGATGAACATCAGTTCTGTCCGCTCTGGGTAGTAAATTTCCCTCTTTTGGAATATGATAATGAATCTGGCCGATATGTGGCGATGCATCATCCTTTTACAACCCCAAGAACCGACGATTTGAGCCTGCTCGATAGCGATCCGGGTCGGGTTCGCGCTCGAGCCTATGATTTGGTGATGAATGGTTATGAGATTGCAGGGGGAAGCATTCGAAATTACCAATACGATAGCCAGATGAAGATCTTTTCGCTATTGAAGATTGACAAAGCTGAGGCAGAAGAGAAATTTGGCTTTTTGTTGGAGGCACTTCAGTATGGTGCCCCTCCGCACGGCGGCATCGCCTTCGGCTTTGATCGGTTGGTCATGATTCTGGCTGGGAGAAATTCAATTCGAGATGTGATTCCGTTTCCGAAGACCACGAGTGCGCTGTCTTTAATGGATAATTCGCCGTCTGAGGTTACACCCGAACAGTTGAAAGAATTAGGATTGAAGCTTGATATTTAATAGGAATTTTCAACTTCAGCGATCAATATTGCTGAATTGTTTGTAGCCTATTGCCCGATGAAAGTGAAGCCATTGGAAGATGGCAATACCAAACCTCAGCAGTATTGCAGGAGAAAAGTATTTGGATGAAAAAAAAAGTGAGAATCAAATTTTTTACTTGACAATTAATTTTTTTTTTGTTATTATTAATTGACTTAAAAGGTTAAGGTGAATAAATTTTAATGGAATCGTTTTTCACCAATTGGTCTTTTAGAGTCGGAGGGAGAAGGGTTATCAGTATATTTTTTGATGGAGGCAGGTTAAAAAACTAAATCAACCATACGGAAGGAGGTGTCAACTTGATGAGGAAACTGGCGAGAACGGTGCTCGTGATTGTATCTATTTGTGGTCTGGTTCTCTCGCTTTCATTGGGAGGCTGTACCAAGCACCCGAACGAAAAGCAGTTGCAAGCCTTGGAGGAGCAGAGGAAAGCAGCTTTGGCAGCAGAGGAGCAACTGGCGAAGTGTCAACAGGGAAAAGCTGATGTCCAGCGAGAATTAGCTGAGAAAAAGCAAAAGCTGGAAGATGCCAAGAGCGAAAAAGAAGTGGTCGCTAATCGGTTAAGCGGAATGTAATCGTCATTAATCTTTTTTGGAGGAAACTGCAAGATGAAAAATAGAACCCAAATCGCATCCGCTTTCGCTCTGGTTTTAAGTCTGCTTTTGTTATTCAGTTTTTCTTCCTTTGCTCAAGAAAAGATGACAATGGACGAATACAACGCTAAATTAGCGGAATATCAAAAGCGAGAAGCCGATGCCAAAGCGGAGCTTGCTAAATGTAATGCTGATGTCGAAGCGCTCAATCAGCAGATTGCTGAAGTCGATCAGCAAATTGCCAGTGTCTGGAAAGAAATCTATGCTTTGCTCGGAACTGATGAAGCGAGCGTAAAGGCGTTTCGAGCAACACTGAATGAATTGGAGGGAAAAGTTGATGCGCTGGCAGCTCTTTCCTCGGAAGAATTATTCAAGCGCCGTGCAGAAATCAATGAACTTGAAAAACAGCTCAACCAGCTTAAAACTAATAAAATCGCTTTGCTGAGCGAAATGCAAGATAAAATCGCCACCATTGAAGGAAAAATCGCACAGTTGCGTGCCAACCTTCCAAAGGCTGATTTCGATGAATACACGGTAGTGAAAGGCGACTACCTGTGGAAGATTGCTGGCAAGCCTGCTATTTATAACGATCCTTATCAATGGATTAGAATCTACACCTATAATCGCGATCAAATCAAAGATCCAGATTTAATCTATCCAAATCAGATTTTCAAAATCCAAAGAAGCGCTGCTGACAACGAATATATCGTGGTGAAGGGAGATTGGCTGGCAAAGATCGCTGGGAAGCCAGAAATTTACAATGATCCAACCAAATGGACCAAAATCTTTGAAGCCAACAAAGACGTGATCAAGGATAAAAACCTTATCTACCCGCACCAGGTATTGATTCTGCCAGACAAATAAAATCATTGTAGCTTTTAATCGTTGTGACATTGCAAGAGATGTCAACGAAAGGTAGCAATTATTATCAATAATAGATATGAAGAAAAGCTCTTGGTTATTGGCGATCGCGATAACCTAAGAGCTTTTTCTATTTATGATATAACAAGAGTTGAGAAACCAGGCAATTTTAGGCGATTGCTGGATATGAATATTTAAATTGTTTTCCTAAGGCTGAAAGAGAAGGCCTCTCAAGCCAAACGCGGGGCTGCAAGGGAACACAAGGGTATATTTCCTCATTTCCCCTTCAGTAGATAAAAGAGTTGCAGTCAAGGCGCTATGGCGATGCTCAAAATTGAGCGATGAATGGAGCGATGATTGGGGAGTGACGATGTCGATTGAGATTCAGAAGAAAATTTCCATCCGCGGTGTGAATCAGTTGCAGTTGTTTGGTTTTAATGACATCAATTTAAGACGGATTGAAAAAAATTTTGGCACGAAACTCATCGCCCGCGGTGATGAGATCACATTGGTTGGCGCTGAAAGTGAGATTCAGATCGTTGAACAGTTGCTCTTAGAGATGATTAAGATTCTGGAACGGAACCAACAAATCACAGAAAACGATCTGACCACGTTGATCGAGGTGCTCAAATCGGGCGAAACAATCCAAGAAAAACCAACAGACCTGTCCTCTGTGGTTCTTTATACAAAGGATGGTTATGTGAAGCCCAAAACAGAAGGGCAAAAACGGTATTGCCAGGCAGCGATGAAGAACGATATCGTGTTCGTGATTGGTCCTGCTGGGACAGGGAAAACCTATTTGGCAGTTGCAATAGCTTTGGCACATTTGCGAGATAAACTGGTCGACAAGTTGGTCCTGGCGCGGCCAGCAGTGGAGGCTGGCGAAAGCCTGGGCTTTTTGCCTGGTGATCTCTTGGAGAAGGTAGATCCCTATTTGAAGCCGCTTTATGACGCGCTATTCGATATGGTTATTCCTGCCAAGCTGAAGAAATATATGGAAAATGGCACCATCGAGATCGTTCCGTTAGCCTATATGCGCGGCAGAACGTTGAATCATGCCTTTGTCATTTTGGACGAAGCCCAAAATACCTATCCGAATCAGATGAAAATGTTTTTGACGCGGCTGGGAATCAATTCCAAGGCAATTATCACCGGGGATATAACTCAAATTGATTTGCCAAATAAAAAGCAATCGGGCCTAGTGCAGATTCAAAAAATATTGCAGGGTATTGAGGGAATTGATTACGTTTATCTGTCGGAGCGAGATGTTGTGCGACATCGTTTAGTCCGCGAGATCATCAAAGCTTATGATCGATTTGATAGTAACCAGCTTGAGACGGATGAATCAAATAGCGGAGGCGGGCGTGTTTAAGACTTGGGATCAATTGGCTTGGTGGGTTAAGCTGCGATTGGGGGGCTCAAAGGGCAATAATGGCCAGCCAAAATTTTTTGAGAAATATTTCAAGACCATCGTGGTAGCTTCCATTGTTGTCTTTGCAATTTCTATCATGCTACCGCATGGTAAATCGTACAAATACGGTGATCTGAAAGATAAAGAGGTGTATCTCGGGGAGGAGATCATCGCCCCTTTTACTTTTGCCATTTACAAGACCGAAGAGGAATTGAAGCGTGACCGTCAACGAGCTGAGGAACAGGTTCTGCCAGTGTTTAATCGAAACGACACGCTTAGCAACAAAAACCAGCAGCGATTGGCAGTGTTTTTCGATTCGCTTAGGGCGATACGGCAAAAAAACATAAACGGCGCTACCGTGATCACTCGGGTTGCCCAACTTCTGTCTCACTTTTCGATCAGCTTTCCCGATGAAAATTTAGTCCAATTTTTGCGGATTTCAAGTCAGACCAAACTGAACGAATTTCAAGAGCAATTGTTACGCCTTGCTCGCGATATGTATGCGGTCGGTATTCTAAATGTCAACAAAGAGGTAATTAAGCATGGAGAAGGTAAGATTTCTGTGGTAACTGTGAATGAGGAGATCGTCGATGAATATCGATCGTTTTATAATTTTTCAGAAATTGAAGCGGTGCTGCTGGAGAAATTGAGAGCGGCTTTTCCGAATGATGATCTCAGGGTACGAATCGGATACCAGATTTTAAAGCCATTTATTAGAGCAAATCTAATTTACGATGAAGTCGAGACCCATCGCCGGATCGTTGAGGCTCGCAACAATGTACCACTGGCGAAAGGAACCGTACTCGAAAAAGAACGTATTATCAATCGCAATGAGCGAATCACCAAGGAACATCTCGATAAACTGAACTCCTTAGCAATCGAGTTAGCGGCACGGGAAGCGGGGGTCAGTGCCTTGCTAACAGCAGTTCGCTATTTTGGCAAATTGTTGATCATCGCGTTAGCGGTTGCAGTGTTTGCAATTTTCCTCAGCTTTAGCAAAAATCGGTTTTTGATACTGGCCGATCTCAAACGAGTCGTTTTAATCGCAATCATATTTCTCCTGGTTACTTTTTTAACCTATAACATCAATCGATTCTCTCTTTCATCCTATTTGATCCCGATTACTATTGGCTCGATGTTGCTCACAATATTTTTCGATACCAAAGTCGGATTCGCGGGAACTGCGGTGTTGAGCCTGATTATCGGTTTGATGCGGGGCGGGGAATTTAACATCGCTGCGGTATCGCTCTTGGTCGGGATTATTGGGGTACTATCTGTCAAGCGCATTAGGGATCGGAGCTGGTTGTTTCATTCCATTGTGATGATCGTTGCGGCTTATTGGGTTTCGATTACAGCGGTGGAAATCATCCGTTATTCCAATTTTAAAACGATGGCTACTTGCTGGATGTATGGTGCGCTCAACGGTTTTCTTTCCCCGCTAATGGTATACGGACTTCAGGTCCTATTCGAATATTTTTTCGATATCGCTACCGACATGAAGTTGCTGGAGCTTTTGGATTTAAATAATCCGCTGCTGAAAAAGCTCGCCATGGAGGCTCCAGGTACTTATCACCATAGTTTGATGGTGGGCAATTTGGCGGAGGTTGCTGCTGATGCCATTGGGGCAAATGCGCTATTGGCACGGGTCGGTGCTTATTATCATGATGTGGGGAAGATCGAAAAACGCGAATATTTCATTGAAAACCAAATGCGATCAAAAAATCCCCATGAAAAATTATCGCCTACCATGAGCTGTCTAATCCTGGTCAATCATGTGAAAAAAGGATTGGAGATCGCCAAGAAATATCGTTTGCCTCAGCAAATCCGAGATTTCATTGCTGAACATCATGGGACGAATATCATTAAATATTTTTATCAGAAGGCACTCGAACGAAACAATGGAACTGAAATTGAGGAGTCGACTTTTCGATATCCAGGTCCGCGACCTAGAACCAAAGAGACTGGTATTGTGATGCTGGCTGATGCAGTGGAAGCCGCCTCGCGAACCTTAAAAGATCCGTCCCCTAGCCGAATTCGCACCATGGTAAGCGCTATTGTTCAGGAACGGTTTAATGATTCCCAGTTGGACGATTCTCCGCTTACGCTAAAAGATTTAACCAAAATTAAAGAAAGTTTCGCAACAGTCTTATTGGGAACTTTTCATGCTCGAATCGAATATCCGGATCAAGATGAAAAGTTCAAACCTAAGAAACAGAAAAAAGTGAAAGCGCCTAATGTCGAAATATCAGCTTAGGATCGAAAAATGCTGCGCAACTCCAAGGATAACCAATTCCAAACTGAAACAAATCGCGCAGAGCGTTCTGGCAGGAGAGGGAATTGAGCGCGCCACGATTAATATCGTGCTTGTCGATGATGCCTATATGATCGAATTGAATCAAAAATATTTGCAGCATGACGAGCCAACCGATGTATTGAGTTTCAATTTAAGCGATGATGTCTCAGAGTTATTAGAGGGCGAAATTTATGCCGATGTCGATCAGATCGCGCGACAAGCTCAGGATTATGGCGTAGATTTTGAAGAGGAAGTGACTCGGATCATCATTCATGGTATTCTGCATTTGATCGGTTATGACGATCGAACTGATCTCGAACGAAAGAATATGACTAAAAAAGAAGATGATTATTTGACGATTTACAAGCAAGGACGATAAAAAGAAGGGAAAGTGTTTTTTTGGAAGCAGAAATTTTATTAAGGCTTACTCTATTCCTTTTATTGATCGGCGCATCAGCGTTTTTTTCTGGCGCTGAAGGAGCTTACTTTTCGTTGTCGAAAGAGATAATCGAACGGCTCAAAGAGAGTAGCTCCAGAAGCGGGATACGAGTTGCAAACCTTTTATCAAAACCACGAACATTATTAGTGACCATCCTGGTTGGTAACACGATTGTTAACGTGGCGGCCGCGACCGTCGCCGCTTTATTGACCGCAGATCTAAGTGCCTATTGGCAATTCCCCAAAAATCTCGCCATTGCCCTTGAAATTTTAATGGTCACTTTTGTGTTGGTTATATTAGGGGAATTGTTTCCGAAAATCGCCGCGGTCAAAAACTCATTTCAATTCGCCGAAACGATTTCCATCCCTCTCTCGATCTTACGAGTTTTACTTTCTCCAATTGTCAGCTTGCTGGAGAAATTTCCTCAGTTGTTATCCGGAATCTTAGCCACCCGGGTGAATCGGCGCTTGCTGTCCAAAGAGGAATTAAAAACTCTGATTGAGGTGAGTGAGGAAAAGGGCGCGCTGGAGGAAGATGAGCGCGAGATGATCCATTCGATCTTTGAGTTTTCGAAGACCACGGCTAAAGAGATCATGGTGCCCAGAATCGACATGGTTTGTGTTGAGAAAAACACCTCGCTCGGCGAGTTAATCGAAATCATCAAAACCGAAGGCCATACTCGTATTCCGCTATATGATGAAAAAGTAGATAATATCCTCGGCATTATCCATGCGAAAGAGCTCTTGCCATTCATCAAAGGTGAAGCCCAAAATGCCGATCTCGCAGCTTTGGCGAGACCTGCGATGTTCGTTCCAGAGAGCAAGCCGATTGATGAGTTGCTGAAAGATTTCCAAGTGGAAAAGCAGCACATGGCGATCGTGGTAGATGAATATGGTGGAACTGCCGGCTTGATTACGTTGGAAGATGTAATCGAGGAGATCGTGGGGGAAATCCAAGACGAATTCGATGCCGAAAAACCGCTTTATAAAAAGATCGACGATACGCATTTTTTGGTCGATGCGAAGATCGATTTAGATGAACTGAATGAAGAGCTGGACATGGACTTGCCAGTGGATCAGAGCTATGAAAGTCTGGGCGGCTTTATTTTTGATCTAATTGGCTCGGTACCTCGAAAAAAGCAAGAGATTGTCTACGGAAATTACAAGTTCATTATTGAAAAAATAGAGCGAAACCGGATCGTGGAGGTACTAATCATCAAAACTGCTCCCAAATTAGACGAGGAGTTTCCAGAAGATTAACAAATCGATCTTTTGTTTGATTGTTCATCTTTTGATGATGCAATAAGAAGGTCAACAACCGAATATCCAATTGCAACGGGTTAAATTATGGCTTCTTTGATGCTGGCTCGATGAGATCAATGATCGATGAGGTCGAAACATAGTTATTTATCCCTGGATTCAACAGGAAAGAAGCCAAAAAATCCTGGAAAAAATCTTGACAAAGTAGAGAAAATTTATTATTATAAGAGGCATTTTGTTTCGACTGGTTCTGCAAGTGGGAGTGGAATTACCAACGATAAACGGAGGATGTTATGACTGAGATGCGGTTTGATACGCGAGATATCTTAAAATCGCCTCGTTATGCATTAAGTCTGCAACGAATTTGGATCCAATTTTTAGGGCTAATCACGGGCTATGTCGGCTATCTTATTTTCACTTATTTAAGTTTCATTGTTGCTGGTGTAGGGCTTGTCAAAGGCTGGAAAAAATATGGCTTGTTGCCTTGCTTATTTCCAGAATCTCCGAATTGGTACAGTCTTATTGTCTATTTCATTGGATTGATTTGGTTGATCGCCATTTATTTGATAACAGCTACTGCGATTTCGCGTGCTACCTATAAGCTTCTTAAAAATGACCATTTTTATACCTGGCTTGACGCAGTCAAATTTGCCCTCAGAAAAGCTGGCTCTGTCATACTTTCTCCAATATCTATTGCCCTCATGGTAGCGTTCATCCTCGCTGGCGGTGCGATCGTCGGCTTGTTGGGCAAAATACCTTTTGTCGGGGAATTCGGCATTACCCTATTTACGCTTATCTGGTTTTTCACTTCATTATTAGTAGTGTTTATGATCATCGTCTTGGCAGTGGCGCTGATTGAAAGTCCTGCGATCATTGCGACCACAGAAGACGATGCATTTGAGGCTGTGTTTCAATCCTTTTCCTTGCTCTGGTCTCAACCTTGGCGTTTGATCTGGTATACCGTGGTGGCCGTAGCTCTTTCAATCTTGGGACTATTGATCGCGGCTTTGTTATCGAAACAAGCATATCTGGTCATGGAGCGCGTGTTTAGCTTCGCAATGGGGGCAAATTTCATTAATATATCCGCTCACGCTATGTATCTGTTGAATGTCTGGCTCTATCACTCAGTATTATGGGCGCGAAACCTGCTGGGCGATCTGGTCGGCTGGTTCTATTTCAGCAAAGACTTCATCCCGTTGCCCTTGCCGCATGGCTATCAATTCGTTGCTTCTTATATTTTTGCGATCTGGATGTTGATTATCGGCTTCATTATCGTTTCGTATGGCTTAAGCAGTTTCAATGTGGGCAACACTGTTGCGTATCTGGTTCTGCGGAAGAAAAAGGATGGCGATAATCTATTAGAACGCAAGGATTCTGAGGAAGAAGAGGAAGAAGAGACGAAACTACCAACTGATCAGGGACAAGCGAGTTCAGAACCGCAACCCCCAGTAGAACAACCTGCTCCTGCGGCTCCGACAGAAAAACCCAAAAAGGAGCGTAAAAAGAAATCCAAAGAATCTGGATCGTAATGTTTCTTAATCTCTGATGGGAGTAATGAAAGCAACTACAAATTTGTTCCCTCATTTTAGGGAGTAATGATTATCGAGATACCATCCTCAACTGCCAATAGAGGGTGGTATTTCTATTTTTGCTTCTGAATAAGTGAATTGATGAGCATGCGAAATCGCCTCCGACTCTTTGATCAAATGAGTGGATTTTTTTCAATCATTTTAAAGATAAATTGTGTGCTGTCCATTAAAATCAATTCGTAGTTGAGCGAAAACTATTAAATCTATAACAAAAATGTCATTCCGAACGAAGTGAGGAATCTGGTTGCTTTGAGATTATTTTGTTTCCGCTAACTGGCCATTGGCGTTAACTTAAGAAAGGAATGTTATTTTGAGCGATCCGCCAACTGATTATTAGCGTCCAAACAGGATATTTTGGTTTCAATGACCGGTGATGCGTTCAGCAGCTCCTGCTAATTTGTCATTCATGCCCGAGTGAATTCGGGCATAAAGTGCAAACTCGTATCGCTTTCAATAGCCGCTTTAATGGTTTTAACATTTTCTGAGCTCAAATTGACGGTAATAGCCAATCGCCGGATGTTCACAATGACAATCTTTGCCCATTCATTCGCTTAGGTTGACGCCAAAGGCCAACTGGCGTATCGAAATGACAGAGAGGTGAGTTTTCGTTCAGGCGCTAATTAGAATAATTGCCGATCAGCTCTTGGTCAAGTAGCTGGAGATCTCGCGCTGAATTTCGTTATCTGATTTATCGGTTTCAAGCAATTGCCATGTTGCGAAATCCGCTTTGCCATTGGAAATCGGCTGGGAGGTCATTTCAAGGCCACCCTGCGTGGGGTGCGTTTTGACTGTCACATACGCCCGAACAATGGCGGCGACCAATGCCTCTGAAAACACCAGCGTGGCTGCTTGTTCGGTTTTCAGGACCAACCGACAATGCTTATGATTTTCAGGGATACCAAATAACATTTGCATGACATTCTGCGTCGATAAATGGATGATATCGTCCATGGGTTTTCTCCTTGCTTACACCAAAATTTATGATTCTCTGGCAAGAAAATATTTCACGAAAAAAGATAAGTTAAATGGGCAAGCGGCAATTCCCCTCAACCTTGCGCTAATGGCTGAAGGAATATATGGTCAAAGCAGGATATGCTTTGGTGAGCTCGCCAGCACCCGATGAATTTTGTGGATAGTGTCGAAATATATCTTCCATTGATGGTGAGAGTTTAGTTCAGACTGATCATTTAGCGTCCAGAAACGTGACAATTGGTAGATAAGATTCCAGCTCAATTTTTGTCAAGAATGTACCCATTTTCATCATCAATTGCAATGCCAAAGCCCAGTTATTTAGCTCTATTTGAAAGCGGAGAGTTAGAAGAACGTGTTCGCTTATTAGCGGAAAAGCTAACGTCGTGCACGTTATGTCCGCGCCGATGTCGGGTAAATCGTTTAAAGGGGGAATTGGGCTATTGCCGAGCCGGGGCAAACTTGATGATTTCAAGCTATTTTCCCCATTTCGGAGAAGAGCGAGAATTGGTCGGCCGGGGTGGCTCAGGAACAATTTTTCTCACCCATTGCAATTTGCGTTGCAGCTTCTGTCAGAATTATGAGATTTCCCATGGAGGAGAGGGGGAGATTGTCTCGGTCCAACGATGCGGCCAAATGATGGTAGCGCTTCAGTATCAGGGGTGCCATAATATCAATTGGGTAACGCCAACCCATTATGCACCACAACTGATCGCCGCGCTGCTCCATGCTATCCGATTAGGACTGCAATTGCCCATAGTTTACAATTGCGGTGGCTATGAATCATTGGAGGTGATTCAGTTATTGGAAGGGATTGTCGATATTTATATGCCTGATGCGAAATTTTCTTCCCCTCACTATGCGAAGCAGTTCGCCGATGCGCCAGATTATTTCGAGGTGCTAAAACTAGTGCTAAAAGAGATGCATCGGCAGGTTGGAGATTTGAAAATCGAAAATGGGATCGCCTATCGGGGGTTGCTCATCCGTCACCTGGTGATGCCCAACGACATTGCCGGTTCAGAAGAAATCCTGAAATTCATTGCTGAAGGGCTTTCGAAGGATAGCTACGTCAATATCATGGCCCAATATCGTCCATGCTATCAAGCTTATGAGATTCCTGGCATTGATCGGCGCATTACGATGGAAGAATATGATCGTGCGGTCCAATTGGCAAAGAAATATGGTTTACATCGAGGATTTTAATGATCCTATATTTTTGAAAAGCCATGTTGCAAAATGGTGTTGTGATCGGTGAGCCATGGGAAAAATCAGCATGCAAAACAAAACAAAGCAAAAGTGCTGAGGGTTTTTAATCAGGGTAATTGTAAGAGTTGCAATTCATCACATGAGACGACATGCCAAATTCGGCGATAAGAAAAGTTCATTACTGCATGACCGAAAACGCACCTTTTTCTGTCATTTCGACCGCAGGAAGAAATCCATGAGTCCACCAGACCCCATGTCACCAGATTCCTCATTTCGTTCGAAATGACATTTATAATTCAAATTGAGTGGATTTTGTTCAAGCATGAATGAACTTCGCTGAAGGACAATCAATTCGATGAGCCGAAATGGTCAAATAGTGCAGCCAATTCTCAAAATGCAGGGGATTACCAAGGAATTCCCAGGGGTGGTAGCACTCAAGTCAGTTGATTTTGAGTTACTTCCTGGAGAGGTCCATGCTCTGGTAGGTGAAAATGGCGCTGGGAAATCGACATTAATCAAGATACTGAGTGGAGCGGTACCCAGAAGTTCTGGCCAAATTTACTTAGATGGTCAATGCGTGGAAATAAACAATCCGTTATACGCCCAGACTTTGGGAATTGCGGTCATCTATCAGGAACTTATGTTGGCGCCAGCGCTCTCTGCAGCGGAAAATATTTTATTGGGAAGATTCCCGAAGAAATGGAAGCTGTTCATCAATAGAAAGCGGCTGCTTTCCATCGGCCAGGAGCTCAGCGCCATGCTCGGGCTGGCGATCGATCTTCGGCTGCCATTAAAGCGATTGACAGTCGCCCAGCAACAATTGGTCGAAGTGGCCAAAGCGCTATCGCTGAATGCTCGGATCATTGTGATGGATGAGCCCTCTGCGGTGTTGACGCCAAAAGAACTTGAGAAATTGTTTGACATCATTGATCGGCTGAGGCAGCAGGGAAAATCGTTCATCTACATTTCTCATCGACTTGATGAAATTTTTCGAATTGCGGATCGGGTGACGGTGTTGAAAGACGGAGTGGTTCAAGGAACAAGGGCGATCTCCGAGGTTACGCGCCAGCAGCTCATTGCAATGATGGTCGGCCGTGATTTAAATGAAACTGTTCATCCGAGGCCAGCACTGGCAGAGGAAGGGGTTGCGCTTGAGGTGAAAGAATTGCGCTGCGCTTCGCTACCCGAACCGATTAGTTTCAAGCTCTACGTCGGGGAGATCCTGGGGGTGGCTGGTCTGGTTGGCTCAGGTCGCTCCGAGTTGATTCGGACGATTTTTGGCGCCGAGCCGAAGCTATCTGGGAAAATCCTGATTGACGGTCATGTTGTAGACATTCGATCGCCTGCCGATGCGGTGAAGTTCGGCCTGGGATTGATCCCAGAGGATCGCAAAGCCCAGGCATTGTTCCATCAGCTACCTGTGGTTCAGAACATCACCATCGCCAATCTCAAACCCTTGGTGCGATTGGGATTCATTCGCAGCCGGCTCGAGGCGCGCAGTGCAAACACGTTGGTGGATCAGCTTAAAATTCGTTTAGCCTCGATCCAGCAGCGGATCGAAAATCTGAGCGGTGGAAATCAGCAGAAAGCGGTTTTGGCGCGCTGGTTAAGTAGCAAAGCCAAAATCATATTGTTCGACGAGCCGACCCGCGGCATTGATGTCGCTTCCAAGGCTCAAATTCACCAATTGATGCGCCAGTTGGCCGCCCAAGGGGTATCGATCATCATGATCTCGTCGGAATTGCCAGAGATCCTTGAGATGAGCGACCGCATCATGGTCCTCCATGATGGTAAAATCACTGGGGTGCTTTCGCGAGAGGAGGCTACTGAGGAAAAAATCATGTCCCTGGCGACTCGATAGATTCTTTGGAGACGGATGACCAGCAGTTTCATCCAATAGTCATTCGCTCATTTCAAAAAAATATTTGAATGTTCCATTAGCAAAAATTCAGATGATATAAACAAATTCGCTAATGATCGAGCATCTGTTTTGATCTGCGTGATCGAAAAGATCAAATTGAACCAGGGATGCAAAAGTTTTTAATTCAATTCAATCGCAACCGCTCGGAATCGCAATGTTGAAAAAATCCCCAATGCCCAGACGGAGTTTATAGATCTTTTTGTGGTTCTTAAAAAATTATCCTGCACTCTGATTGTTTGAAATCAGAGAAGAAAAGTTATCAGTCGACCAATCACTCGATAAAGAATCTTTTTCAATGGAAAAATTGAGAGAATAGCGATGCTCAAATTCATTATGACTTGCGGCTTGCTGGCGCTGATAAGCCGCTCGGCGATGGCCGATCAATGCAGCGTCACTTTCATTGTCACAGTGCCGGACTCACTCCCAACCGATGCCATTTACATCACGGGGAATATGTCGCAATTGGGAAACTGGCAGCCCAATGCGGTGAGAATGGAACAGGTATTACCGAACCGCTACGAGATCACGCTTGCGCTTCCCTGTGGTGCTGAAATAGAGTACAAATTTACGCGTGGCAGTTGGGACAATGAGGAAGTGCTCATCGATGGCACGGTACCTGGGAACAAACAATTAACAGTAAGCCCAAATCTAATTGTTCATCATCTGATCGCCAATTGGCGGGATCGACGGTATCAGGTTGCTGGAGGGATCGTTGGGAAATTGCACTATCACAATCGCTTCTATTCGCAGCAATTGAACAATGATCGCACTGTTGTTGTCTGGTTGCCTCCGAGCTATGATTTCGATCTTGCCAAGCGCTATCCAGTGCTCTATATGCATGATGGACAAAATTTGTTTGATCCGCGCACTTCATTTCTTGGGGTCGATTGGCAAATGGATGAGACCGCCGACAGCCTGATCCGACAAGCGAAAATTGAAGAAATCATTATCGTAGGCATCTTCAATACAGCCGATCGCCGAGAAGAATACGCGGATACGAAAAAGGGCCGGGCTTATATGGAATTTATTGTGAAAGAACTCAAACCTTTCATCGACAGCAACTATCGGACGTTCGCTGATCGGGATCATACTGCGATCATGGGTTCTTCAATGGGCGGTTTGATCTCATTTTATCTGGTGTGGCGTTATCCCCATATTTTTAGCAAGGCGGGTTGTTTGTCCACATCGTTGATGTGGAGAAACGGCGCATTATTGAAAGAAATTGAAAATTTCGCTGGACAAAAGCCTGAAATTAAGATATATTTAGACAGCAGCGGCAAGGGTGCCGAGGGTCGAATGAAAGCGGATTATTTGCGGTTAAAAGATCTATTGCTCAGCAAGGGTTTTGTAGAAGGCCAGGACTTGATATACTATTTCGATGAGCAAGGGGATCATTCGGAGCGCTCCTGGTCCAAACGGGTCTGGCGGCCGCTTGTTTTTCTATTTGGGATTTAGATTATCCATTCTGGCAAAAGCCTCATCTGAGGTTGACCGAACTTCTGAATGATTAGTAACTTTTTTATTAATCCATTTAATCAATCGTGACCATGTCGTGGTACCAAACCATGATGCGGTTGCCTCACCCATTATTAGCGAGGAAAAGATGAACCCAATTTCAGCAGAAATCGTTGAGCGGACCTGGCAAGAAATTGCCACCATGGCCCCAGCAAATTACCCTAAAATCATCAATCAGTTCGCAAAAGAACAACCCTTCATTCTGAGCTATCTCATGTCCGTCGATGAAGACCAGTTCAATGAGGATGAACGGGAGCTTCTATTTTATTTAGGAACCGTGGTTTGGCGGATGATGTCGCAAGGTGATAAACCGCTCCAAAAAGTGACTGAGGAAATGATATTTGAGGCAGAGGACAAAAATTTCAGAATGCTCCAATACCTTGAGGGAGAAGACGAAAACGAGTCTTATGATACAACGGCCAAAATGTTTCAAAGTTATAATCAAACTGAAGTGCTTCGATATGTGGTTGAAGCTCTTATGGAAGAGGATGAGCAAGGGGTAAACATTCGTGAGGACAATGTGGGGATGATGATGATCTATCTCAAGACTATAATTGACTGTTTTGACAAATAGGCGTTTCAGAAATCCAGGCAACCGTTCATGCCAATCTTTCGATTAGCAACGGGATTTTTCTTATTGTAATTCTGATTATAATTCTGACAGAATCTGGCTTGAATCGAGATAATGAGCAAGTTTGTTCGAAAAGCGCAGTTCAATTGAGGGTGGAACATGGGCAAAACTTTCGCAGAAAAGATCTTATCTAAAAAGGCCGGGCTGTCCAGCGTCGTCCCCGGTCAAATTGTCACCGTTCGTCCCAAACATCTTTTGACGCATGATAATACTTCGGCGATTGTCAGCAAGATAACGCCAGATCTGGAAAAATATGGGGTGATCGACCCAAGTTTTCCTGTGATTGTGTTGGATCACGTGGTGCCTGCGGCAGATGAAAAGACCGCGGCTGGCCATAAAAAGGTTCGGGAGTTTGTACGGAAATATGGCATCCGAAATTTTTTCGATGCCGGTGAGGGAATTTGTCATCAGGTGGTGATCGAGAAAGGTTTTGCGGTGCCAGGAACGATTGTGGTGGGCAGCGATTCGCACACCTGTTCCTACGGCGCGCTGGGCGTTTTTTCCACTGGAATCGATCGCACCGAAGCCGCAGCATTGATGTTGACTGGAGAAACCTGGCTAAAAGTACCGCAGAGCATCAAGATTACGCTGACTGGCAAGTTTCAGCCGTTCGTCACAGCGAAAGATCTGGTGCTGAAGATCATCGGCGATATTGGTGCGGATGGTGCAGATTATTGTTCGGTGGAGTTTCATGGCGACATTCAAAATTTATCTATTGATGATCGCATCACTATCGCCAATATGGGCGTGGAAATGGGGGCGAAAAATGCCGCTTTTCCGGTAGATCAGTTGGCCGAGAAATATCTCGAGTCCATCGGTGTAAAGCGTGGTAGCTACGAAAAAATTTGGGCCGACCCTGACGCCCATTATATCAAAGAACTCCATTATGATCTGTCGCGATTGGAGCCGATGGTGGCTCGGCCCCATACAGTCGATAATGTGGTTCCGGTTAGCGAGGTGGCGGGAATTCCCATCGATCAGTGTCTTTTGGGCACCTGCACCGATGGCCGTGTCAGCGATTTAGCGCTTGCGGCTGAAATTTTGAAGGGCCAGAAGGTCGCTCCCCAGGTGCGGTTTCTGGTGCTACCAGCCTCGAGGAGCATTTTCCAAGAGGCGCTGCGGTTGGGCTACGTGGAGACGTTGAGCCTGGCAGGGGCGATCTTCCTGCCGACTGGCTGCGGTCCTTGTTTGGGAGCGCATCAGGGAGTTCTGGCACCAGGGGAGAAATGTTTGAGCACCTCCAACCGCAATTTTAAGGGCCGCATGGGTTGTAAAGAGGCAGAGATCTATCTTGCCAGCCCAGCAACGGTAGCAGCTTCGGCAATCACCGGAATGATCACTGATCCGAGGAAATTGCTGTAATTTCGATCGGAAGATCACAATTTTATTTTGTCGGAAACCTGACTGTAGAAATGGCAACCCTATTTCTACTGTGAATTATGCAAGTTGTAAGATTAAATTAGCATCGCGAGAACAATTGAATAGTGATGCCCATGACGGTCATTTCTAAAATGACAGTCAAGTATCATACAAGGAGAATCTATGGATCAACAACCCAAAGTCTGGCATTATGGTGACGATATTAATACCGACATGCTATTCCCTGGCAAATACACTTACACCTGCAGCACGGCTGAGGAGATCAAGCCGCATCTGCTGGAGGACCTGGATCCAAATTTTGCCAAGCAGGTGAAGCCTGGCGATCTCATTTTTGCTGGCAAGAATTTCGGCTGCGGCAGTTCGCGGGAGCAACCAGCACTGGGGCTAAAGGCTGTCGGAATTCAGGCTGTCGTGGCAAAAAGCTTCGCTCGAATTTTCTATCGAGCTGCCATTAATCAGGGGTTGCTTTTGATCGAATGCCCAGCCGCCATTGAGGCCTATCGCGATGGGGATCCGGTCCGATTGGATCTGGCGAATAGCGCAATCATCGTGGCTGGCAAACCATTCCCATTTCCAACCTTGCCACCAGAAATTATTGCCATCCGTGATGCTGGGGGATTGCTGGAATACACCCGAAAGAAATTGATGCAAACGCCGCGATAATCTGAAAATGATGTGTCGCTAAACCTGCTCATCATTTTTTCCCCACAGATGATAAAACTGAAGATGATCTTCAATTCCGTGGCTTCCCTCCATCCGTGGGGATGACTTTTTCTGGGCTCCAATGATCAAAGCAAACCACCATACGCATCGAAATTGTCATTCGATGGGCCAAATAAACACCAATCGATTTCGAGGATTTGCCAATGAAAAGATTTATGCTCCTGCTGTTTTCGTTAGCTCTATTATCGTTCAATTCCATCTACGGGCAGGATTATATCAATATTACGTTCCGTCACTATCCAACTCGACAGAATGTGGTACGCGCGTTCGTGCCTGGGTCCTTCAATAATTGGGGACCGAACTCCAATGGCCGGATCGCCATCAATGCGCCTTCGCAGATGAGCTATGTCGATTCCCTGGGCTACTATGTAAAGACGATCCGGCTTCAAGTGGGAGTAACGCACAATTACAAATTCCACGAGCATTTCAACGTCGATGGCTCGCAATGGCAATGGTACACCGACCCATTGAATCCGCTCATCAATTACAGCGATAATAATAATTCGATCCTGGTGGTGAAAAAGGCCATGATCTTTGAGATCGCGCCGAAAAACGATGCAGTGGTAGCTCAGGCTGAACCGATCATCACCGCTGGCGTGTTCGTTGCCGAAGGCGATTCCATTTTATTCGACCAATCCGAAATTTGGCTGGATAATAGCTACCTGAGCAGTTTTTCTGGACACGTGATCCCAAATCTATCTATTTTGAACTACAAATTGCCCAAATTAAAAAATGGCAGTCATGAGGTCAAGATTGTTTTGAAAAGCAAAAAAGGCGAATCGGCAACTGAATCGATCACCTTTCTGGTGGTGGCAGGTGATGTGTTTTTTTATACGCCATCGACCGATAGCGTCTGGGCGAATTATCGCACTATCCGCTGGCGGGTGAACATGGCGGGCAAAAAGCTGCAATCGCTAACTTTGAAACAACTGAATAGCTACCCCATCAGCCTGCCGGCTGAAGTCGAGAAAGATTACGAATACCGCGTCACGCTTTCATATGGCAAAAACCGCTATGTGGTTTCGGTGACCGATACGGCTGGACAGGTGACGGAATCTGATACTTTGATCCTGAATTATCCGGCCCCGCAAAAACCGCAGCCACAGATCATCTTCCAACTGAGCGCCGATAAAACCCAGCTCAGAATGATCGGCCAGGCCAACGATCCCCAGAACAATGCCGTCAGCTTTTTATGGAGCAATCAATCAACCAATCCCATACCCCTTCGCGATATCGAGGGACAGACCAGCGAGGAAATTACCATTTCGCCCCCTAAAATCGCTGGCGATTATTCCATTAAATTAACCGTTACCGACGCAGATGGCTACTCCAATTCCACAGTCAATTTTTTCACGGTCCAGTCCGATTGTTCGATCGTCATTCCTACGCAAACCACGATTCCCAGTTGGGTGGCGAATGCCCGAATCTATTGCATGTTCATCAAATCGTACACCAATGTTGGGACAATTGCCGCGGCTCGGGAGAATTTGGAGCACATCAAAAATATGGGCTTCAACGTGATCTGGGTGCTGCCAGTGATGGATGTGGAGGGGGTCGTGGACCAATGGACGAACATCGGCTACAATGTCATCGATTTTTATCGGATCGAGCCAGCGTATGGCACTAGCGATGATTTCAAGTCGTTCGTCAGACGCGCCCATGAGCTCGGATTGCGGGTGATCTTGGATGTGACCCCTAACCATAGCAGTCGCTCGCATCCCATAGCGCTGGATGTCCGAGCCAAAAAACAGTATAGCCGATATTACGATTTTTATCAGCATAAGATTATTCCGCATAATGATAATGGCTTGGGCCAAACGGTTTCCAGTGACGGGATCGTGTATTATTCGGGATTCTCCGATGCACTGCTCAATTGGGATTGGTCCGATGCCGAAGCGCGGCAGTACATGATCGATGTCTACGCCCATTGGCTGCGGGAATATGACATCGATGGTTTTCGGTTCGATGTGTATTGGGGGCCGCATCGGCGCTATGGCAAGGCTGCGTTCGATCAGCCGCTGCGCGCCGGCTTGCGGGCGGCCAAAGCCGATATCATGCTATTGGGTGAAACCAATGGCACCGGTGTTGGTTCAGAAGTCCAATATGCCGATCAGGGGGGTGGCATTGACCTGGGCTACGATTGGATTTTGAAAGACGCTATTTTGAACTTTCCCAGCATCACCAATTTGAACGACAAGCTCTACAATGCCGGTTATCGGCCTGGCCCAAATTCATTGTTCTTGCGCTTTCTGGAGAACCAGGACGAGGATCGAGTCGCTTATCGTTATAACAGCATCGAAAAGACGCTGCCCGTTTCGACTGCCATTTTTATGGCGACTGGCATTCCATTGTTGTACCAGGGGCAGGAGGTTGGCATGGGCTATGGAATGAGCGGCAGTCGGGATTTTCGCGTCCGATCGACGGTGAACTGGCAGAATCCGGCTGCTCGGGTGTTGGCGCCTCATTACCAAAAGTTGGCGCAAATTCGCGCGCAATTTCCCGCCTTCCGCCGGCAGATGGAGGATCGCAATGGCGACCGGCGCATCGACAGCAGCGATCCCAGCGCCCAGCCAGTGCTGTACAACAGTGGTGGAATTTACGCCTTCGGTCGACCGTTTCCCGATCAAAATGGATTGGTGGTGATGAATTTCACCAACCTGCCAAGACAATTGGAATTGCCCCTGAATCTGGCGAACTGGGCCGAGTTCAGCCATGGCTTTGATGGGAATCAACTTTATTATTTGAATGACCTTTATCGCCAGACCTCGCAGGTAAAAATTGGCGCGGAACTGGACAAGTTGAGCATCGAACTGGATGCCTTTCAGGTAGCGATCTACACCATCAGTACCCAGGAACAGCGGGTCATTCTGCCCACGATTGCGGTAGCGGTCGAGGAGCAAGCGGCCGCACAGAGCGAACTCAGCTTTGGGCTCGGACAAAATTACCCCAATCCATTTAATAGCCGCACCGCGATTCGGTATCAGCTAAGCGACCCAAGGCCTACCGCGACCATAGTGAAAATTATGAATCTCCTCGGCCAGGAAGTCAAGACCTTGATCGATCGGCCTCAGGTGGCGGGGGAATATCAGGTGATCTGGGATGGTTTGGACAACGCTGGCAAATCGGTCGCCAGTGGCGTTTATCTGTATTCGATCCATTCTGGCAGATTTTATGCAGTAAGAAAGATGGTTCTTATCAGATAAAATTATTTATCTCGGGGTCCCAAAGTTTCAACAACATCTGGAAGTTTAGTGATCATCATCCGCTTTTGTTTTTTCGTCTGTGGGGAAGATCAGACCATTCCGAAAGCTCTCAGCTTTCGGAATGGTTATTTTGAATTATCATCCGTGGTTGTTATATCATCTTTGGGAAAAACAGACCATTCCGATTCAGCA